>CAJWZI010000048.1 GCA_913049615.1 uncultured Alphaproteobacteria bacterium
AGTACGGGTCCGTTCGCAGGCGGCGATCAGCGCCGGTACAATCTCGTAAAGATCGCCGGTAATACTGTAGTCGGACTCCATGTGTATAGGGGCCTCAGGATCGTTATTAATAGCGACCACTGTGCGGGAGTCCTTTATACCGACGATGTGCTCGATCTGGCCGGAGATGCCGCAAGCAATGTAGAGATTGGGCTTGACCGTCTGGCCGGAGAGACCAATGCGGCGGTCCACCGGTAACCAGTCGACGTCACCGGTCAATGGCCGCGACCCGGCAACCACCCCTTCAAGTAGGTTGGCAAGCTTTTCCATCATCTCAAGATCCTCGATGCGTTTAATGCCACGGCCCGCTGCAATAATGACGTCGGCCTTGGTGATATCCACCTGGCTGCGCGCACGTTCGCTCACGCTCACTAGATGAACCCGTGGCGTTCCGATCTTCACAGTGATTTCGGTCACATCGCAGCTTGAATCATTGTTTATTTGCTCGGCCATCGCGAACCGTTTCGGCTGTACAGTGGCAATTTTGGGTGTGCCAGAAATAACCTGGCGCACGACAAAGCGGCCACCATAGACCCTGCGCTCGACCTCCAGACCTCCGTCGGCGTCGATCCGCAGGGACATGCATTCGCTTGCACAAGGAACACCTATTTCCTGCGCCACCCGGGCCGCAAGTTCCAATCCGACACTCGTGGCGCCTAACAGGATCACCTTTGGCGTTGCGGTCCGAATAGCCTCGCGTAGTACCTCGGCGTCTACTTCTACCCCATTCTGCACAGGGGCCTCGGCATGCACCAATAAGACCCCGTCGGCACCACGAGCTCGCGCCTCTTCCGCCCGTTCTCCGGCGTCCTCCCCACTGGCTACTACGGTAACGCCCATGCCGGCTTGTTCCCCGAGTTCCCGACCGACCGTCAGAAGCTCACCAATAACCTTCGGATCTTCGGAAAACAGTAGAATGCCGTCTTGTTGAATGGCCATCAGAACGCCACCTCTCCAGCCGCGCCTAGTCGGTTTAACAGTTCCTCCACGATCTCGTCCGGGCTGTCGCCCTCGACCACCTGCTGTTTCCTAGTCGACGGGGGTGCAGCAATCTCGATATCCCGGATCGAAGCCTCAGCGCTAAACACTGAACCATCAAAACCGTTTAACTCGGATATATCCAACTCAACAGTAGGTTTTCCACCGGCTCCCATGATCTGGAGAACAGTCGGCCTGCGGGGATCATTAATCTCCATGCCGACGGTTATCAACGCCGGTAGGTCCGTCTCCACCGTTTCTGAGCGTTCCTCGACGGCGCGATCTGCGGTCAGACGATTGCCGGACAGGTCTAGACGCGTGGCGTACGTAATGATGGGCAGGTCGAGTGCGGTTCCCAGGCGCGGTCCCACTTGGCCATTGTAGTCATCCACCGAAGCCTCGCCGCACAGCACGACATCCCAACCGTCGACGCTCTCTCGCTCGGCGACAGTGCCGGCTGCGGCGGCCAAGACCGAGGCGATGCGGAAGGCATCCGCCGCCAATCCCGCCTCATCCTTAACGAGATAGACGCTGTCAAGACCCATGGCTAGTGCTGTCAGTATCAATTCCTTCGGAGGGAGTGTCTTTATTAGGCTTATTGCCACGACTTTCCCGCCGTGCTGGGCCGCCAGTTGTAGCGCCGCCTCGATGGCCTGTTCATCCCAGTTGTTGATTCGATACGATGCGCGCTGGAAATCCGGCTTGCCAGTCGCCTCATCCGCCTGCAGTTGGTTGGGGTCAACGATGAACTTAATGCAGACTAGTATGTTCATGCCCGGCCCGTTTCTTCAGTATGGTTCATTCATCTTCCTTGATCTGACCAGTTAGGAGACTTTCCTCACCAGCATCTGTCTCCGGTGGTTGAGGTTCCTGTACCAACGCCTCGGCGACGATTTCGGCAATATCCTTGACTACGACCTCGACGTCGTCTGCGACCCGCTGTGCGCCTTGCTCGAGCATCTTGATACAGAATGGGCATTCCGTAGCGATAATCCGTGCCCCAGTTCCGATCGCTTCGCGTACCCGCATACTTCCGGCTGGCTCTGTTGCTGGTACGTCGTACCAGTAGTTAGCCCCTCCTGCGCCGCAGCAGAAACTTCGTTCACGGTGGCGCGGCATTTCTCGGATTCCAGCACCGTTTACCGCGCGCAGCACCTCGCGTGGCGCGTCGAACACCCGGTTGTATCGACCGACATAGCACGAATCGTGCAGCGTCATGGGAACCTCGTCCTTGGTTTTAAACGCTAGTCGCCCCTCGCGCACCAGACGAGCAATAAGTTCCGAGTGATGCACTACCTCGAACTTGCCACCGAACCGTGGATATTCGTTTTTCAGCACATGGAAGCAGTGTGCGCAGTGCGTCACGATCCGCTTCGCGTCGTGCCGCTGCAGCGTCTCGATATTTTGCAGCGCAAGCTGTTGAAACAAACCCTCCTCACCGAGACGCCGTGCGGGATCCCCCGTACAGACTTCCTCCTCGCCAAGAAAAGCGACTTTGATACCCGCGGCTCGCAGGATACTCACGGTCGCCTTAACGACCTTGGCGATCCTACCATCAAAATTGGCGGCGCATCCGGTCCAATACAGATATTTCTCAGCGATTACGCCTTCGCCCGCATTATCCGACTGCAGTTCAGCATTCATCCATCATTCCCAAGATAAAGTTGAGGTTCCCAGCAACGTACACACATAGCAATATATTGGAAACATAGTATCATAGAGGACACTACGTATCATTAGACTTGACGTATTTAAAATAATAATTTTAAATAGTTACGTTAAATCTACAGTTGGCTTTTGGCTATTATTGTTTGCTTTTCTAGTAAAATTTTTCTGCCATTTGCAGTGTTTTCTGATAGCAACCACAAGTACTAACGTGGTCAAAAGCCCTTCATCTTAGGGTATTTTATGCTTGCGCAATGATGCGTAGCGGAAAGCGCTAAGATTAAAATAGGGAGAGGATTACTATGGCGCTTGACTTTGAATTATCTCAAGAACAAAAGGCATTACAGAAAGCGGCCCGCGAGTTTTCACAAGATTTACTGTTGCCGATTGTTAGGGACGCCGACGCTGAGCCCGATCCGCAAAAGGGCTTTCAGATGATCAAGCCGGTTTACGAGAAGGCCTACGAGATGGGTTTTGCGACCGGTTTTCTGCCGAAGGAATACGGCGGCGGTGGCCTTACCGTTATGGACGTGCTAATTGCGGTGGAGGAGATCGGCGCGGTGGATCCGGGTTTCGGGTGCGTGCTCCTGGTGAACGGCCTGGCGCTCATGCCTTTGGTTTGGTTCGGATCGGAGGCCCAAAAGAAAAAATGGCTGACTGAGGCCTGCAGTGATTCGACCAATAGTTACCTAGCTGGATGGTGTGTGTCTGAGCCGGCCGGGACCCCCGGTGGTACGGCAAACTTCGATCACCCCGATCCAAAGGCTGGAATCCAGGTGACCGCCGACCTTAAGAATGGCGAGTACGTCATTAATGGACGCAAGTATTGGCCCTCTAATGCCGCTGGTTGGGACATGAAGGGCGCAGACGTTTGCAATGTGATTGTCCGGACCGACCGGAATAAGGGCGGCAAGGATGCACTGTCCTGCATCTTGGTACCCCGTGGTACGCCGGGCGTCACCTACGAGCCCACCATTGACAAGATGGGCCAGCGTCTGAACCAGAACTGCGATATCCACTACAAGGATGCGGTGGTGCCAGAGGAGAACGTGTTTGCCCTTGGCGATGGGGATCTGGTTATCAGCAAGGCCTTCACCTGGTCTGGCCCGGTGGCGGGCATTGCCGCGGTCGGCACGGCGCGTTCAGCGTACGAGTACACCCTAGACTGGTGTAAGACCTACACTGGTGGCGGCCTAGATCCGATCATCAACCACCAGAACGTCGGTTACATGCTCACCGATATCGCCACTAAAATTGAGGCCTCCCGCTACCTCTGCTACAAGTCTGGCTTCTACGCCGACAAATACGACAACGAGAACCAGGCGCTGGGCGCGATGGCAAAGATCCAGCCCGGCGAGACCTGTACGCAGGCGGTCTACGACTGCATGCGGGTGATGGGCATCAACAGCTACGACCGACGTTCCCATCCTCTCGACAAGTATCTACGCGATATGCTCTGCTTCCCCATCTACGATGCGGGTAACATGGGCATGCAGCGCCGTAAAATTTGGGGCGTCATGGCGCACAAGAGCTTCAATCCTCGAGCCTTCATGGACAATGAGGAGATTAAATTCTCCGAGGAAATGGAGGGTATGGGCTCCATTACTACTCCGCAGAAATAATTTTGCCCGATAAGGGTTTTTCAACTTGAATCTGCCCCGGCTCCAAAAAGAGCCGGGGCAGTATTCTGCGGAGGCAGACCTAAGACGATTTGTAGCTGCTATTAACACAAGTGAGCACTAGAATGCCCACTCGGCCCACGTTTAGCTTGATGCCGGATGGCACGTCGCTCATCATTTACGTGGTGTTCGCTCCGTTCGCTATCATCTTCATCTATGGACTGTACCTGCGGCTGCGTTCCCTTGGCATATCCCGTCTGATTGCCGATGGTCCGGGAGGCATAACTGGTGCAGTACGCCGTCTCGCTCTGCATGCGCTTGGTCAGCGGAGAGTGGCCAAAAAACCGCGGGGCTGGCCGCATCTAGGTATCTTCTACGGTTTTATCACCTTGTTAATCGGCACCACCATTGTCGCCATCGACTGGGACGTGCTGCGTCCGTTTGGGGTCAGAATCCTGGAAGGCCGACGCTACCTTTTATTTGAGAGTATCATGGATTTGATGGGTGCGATCTTCGTACTCGGCTTGATTGCCGCTCTTGTCTGGCGCTTGATCCGACTTCGCGATGCCGGGCTGGACCAACGACGCATCCAGATGCAATTCTTATGGCTGATCGTTGGCCTGCTCTACATGGGGATCACTGGTTTTCTTCTAGAGGGATTACGGCTGGCTATCCAGCCGGTTTCATGGGCCGACTGGTCGTTTATTGGAACGCGGGTGGCGCATGCAGCGAACTGGCTGGAACTAGGCGATGGCGTTAGACTTGTTTACGTCCTGCTTTGGTGGAGCCATGCGTTAGTGGCCTTCGCGCTGATAGCCTTCCTCCCCTATTCCAGCTTTCTGCACTCGGTCGGCGCCACGCTCAACGTGATGGTGCATCCGGGCCTTCCTAGGACCGAATTGCCAACGCCATTCGATTTGAGAGAGGTCATGGAAACGGGCGACTTTGATGTGAAGGTAGGAGCCAAGAGTTTAATGGATCTCGATGAACGTCAGCGCCTTGCGCTCATCGCCTGTACCAACTGTGGGCGGTGCGACGATGACTGTCCAGCAGTTGCCATGGGCACGGAGTTGTCTCCTCGTGGTCTCGTGCAAAAGCTACGCTGGAAGTTGCTGGCGGGAGACGTCGATAGCGATCTTCTCGCCGAAGGCGATCTGTCCAGTGGTGAACTCTGGGCTTGTACGACGTGTGGCGCTTGTGTAGAGAGCTGCCCGGTGCTAATCCGGCCGGTCGATTACATCGTCCCATTCCGCCGTGAATTGGTGACACAGCAGAAACTGGACAAGCGTCAAACCGAACTCCTAGGAAACCTTGGCCGAAGTTTCAATCCCTACGGGCTGCCCCCTTCGAACCGGAACGATCTCGCCGAAGATTTGGCAAGCAAAAGACTAAAGTCAAAGGTTTAAATCCTACTATTGCAACCATCCAATGGGGCAGCAAAAAAGGGTTGTGTTGATTTATGTTCCCGCATTTTTACACATGTGATCAGCCGTGATTTCTCGCGCTTCGTCCAAGTGTTTTTGGCCATCTTTGCACCCCAAATGCCGGAAGTTCGGAACGGAAAGATTAAACGGCGGCGTCCGGCGGTGGTGAGGGGTGTGGAGTATGATGTTTTTAATTACTGACGCTGCGGCTGGACACACTAGAACACCCCTGATCACTCACTGTTTGACAAGGCTATCTATCTGCAATAGCCATTAGGATCACACAATTAACGTATGTGAATGGAGAGGAAGACCCATGAAGAAATTAGTTATATTGAATTTAATATGCTTTGATTTTTTGTGCGCAGCCTGCAGACGTGATGGCAGCAAGACCTGCAAGAATAAGGCCAGGCCGTCATAAATCGCGACAAGGACGGGGATGATCCAGCTATTCATCATTCTTTCCTTTTCTTATTTGTTCCCCACCAATTTCCTCCCCTGACGGTACGCCTCACTCGTTCTCATCCAGGCACTCGGGCGCGCCCGCAAGCACCTGCCGGGCGTAGTAGTGGAAGGTGGCGTTCAAGGGCGCTGGCTTGAGCCGGTAGTCGTGAGCGTGCTTGCCGGCCGCCGGCGGTAGCGGCCTGATTTCGCCGGCGGCCATGGCGTCGAGTTGCATTTTGGCGGCGCGTTCGAAATGGAAGGCCAGCACCGCCGCCTGTTCGATCGTCTCGCCCGCCGAGAGTTGGCCATGGTGAGCCAGCAGGATGGAGCGTTTGTCGCCCAGGGCCGCGGAGATCAAATCGCCCTCCTCGTCGCCGATCGGCGGACCCGGCCATTCGGTGAGCCAGGCGCAATCGTCATAAAACATGGCCGTGTCCATGTGCGATACGATCAACGGCACGCCAATCATGGAGAGCGCCGAGACGTAAGGCGGATGGGTGTGGACGACGCAGGTGACGTCCGGCCGGGCCCGGTAGATCCAAAGATGGAACCGGTTCGACGGGTTCGGCATTCCGTCACCCTTGAGCACGTTCAGATCATCATCGACCAAAAGGAAATCACCGGCGCAAATCTCATCCAAACCGAGGCCGAACCTCGCCGTCCACATGGTGCCGTCTTTGTCGCCACGGGCGGTGATCTGGCCGGCCAGCGCCGAGCCGTGCCCCTCGGCCGCCAACATGCGCGCAGTCAGGGCCAGCTTCTGGCGATCGGTCCAGGCCGAGGAGTCGGCCAAGTGCTGGTTCATCTCCGCCGTCGCCCGAGTCTCGAACTGCGTCTTGGATTTGTGTCGGGGCTTGTGCCCGGTCGCTATCTTTGCCTTTGGGTCCGCCATCGGGTTCCTCCTCATTCCACGCTCTCGCGGGTGCGCCCTACAGAAATCACTTCGCCACCATGACAAGGGCTTCTGCCAACTTCTTGCCGAGGGATCGGGAACGGTGAGGTAAGTGGGAGTCGAAGTAAATGGCGTCCCCTGCTTTCAAGACGACCTGCCGGTTGGGAAGCTCGAATTGAATAGTGCCGGAAAGGACGAAAATAAACTCCTCGCCAACGTGTTCAAAAAACTGATCGATCTCGAATTCGAACGGCGGCCGCATGATGAACGGCTCCATGGTTTTGAACCGCTTTGGCGCCGCGACCATTTCATAGTTGTACCCACTGGCACTTCCTTCGCGCATGAAAGGCTTGCGTTCGCTCCTGCGGACGACGCAGAGGGATTCGTCGCTCTGCTCCTCGCCAAGCAGCTGGCCCACGCTCATCTCGAAACTTCCCGCCACTTTGAGCGCGGTGGCGATGGAAGGAACTGAAATCCCGCGTTCTATCTTCGAGAGGTAGCTCTTGGTCAGGCTGGCCGTTTCGGCAAGCTGGTCGAGGGTCATCCCACGCTGTTTGCGCATAAAACGAATTCGGTCGCCGATGCTTGGGGCGTCAACGTTCGAACCGGCTATCGAAGGAGACGCGGCTTCGCTCCGCTGATTGCGGGTTTTACGAGTTCGAGTCATGAATTTCCAATCCTTTGACCTGCCTGACGGTCATCGCCGACGAGCCAGGAGCAGTTTTCCGGGTTCACGGACACTGTCACCCGGTCATCGGGTTGGAAACTGTTGGATGGGTGCAGACTGACGCGCAGGTCGTCGATGTCGCCGACGCGCACACGGTAGTCGACGTCGGCGCCCAGGTAAGTCCGCACCTTCACCGAGCCAGGCCACCCTTCGTCGGCCTCCCCGCCCGTACATTTCGAGAGCCGGATGTACTCCGGCCGTATGCACAGCGAGCCCTTCTGTCCAGGCACTGGTGACACGTGCGCAGCGTCACGCGACACACGGAAGTCTCCGATACCCTCGAGGCGCACAACGAAGACTCCAGGGGCATCACCGACAGAGACAACCTCCCCTGGTAATAGGTTGCTTTGACCCATGAAGCTGGCGACGAAATTGGTCCTGGGGCGCCCGTAGACCTCCTCTGGCGTGCCGATCTGGACAACGCGAGACTGTTCCATGACGACGATACGGTCCGCGATGACCATGGCCTCGGCTTGGTCGTGGGTCACGTAAATCGACGTCAGACCGAGCTGTTCCTGCAGGTTCTTCAGATCGAAGCGCATCTGCTCGCGGAGTTTCGCGTCGAGGTTACTGAGCGGCTCGTCGAGAAGCAGGATCGTCGG
>CAJWZI010000049.1 GCA_913049615.1 uncultured Alphaproteobacteria bacterium
CGCCTATCTTTGTGATGACAAAATTCGCGATAGTATGCAAGCCAGGGGCGATGACGCCGATGAGCTGGCACTGATATATGCAAACGCCCTAAACGACGCGACCCGTGATCTGCCGGACAGTGTCACTACCGCCATGCATATGTGCAGAGGCAATTTTCAAAGCACCTGGGCCGCACAGGGCGGTTATGAACCGGTAGCAGAGCGGGTATTCAACACGGTTAATGTCAAGGCGCTGTTTATGGAATATGACAGCGACCGGGCTGGCGGTTTCGAGCCTTTGCGCTTTGTCCCAGACGATAAGTTCGTCGTTTTGGGTCTTGTTACAACGAAGACTGCGGAACTCGAGGCGAAGGATACTCTGAAGCGTCGGATTGAAGAAGCTGCGCAATTTGTGGATCTGAGCCGCTTGTGTCTCAGCCCCCAATGTGGGTTCTCTTCCACCCATCACGGCAACAAGATCACTGTTGATGATCAGAAGGCCAAGCTAAACCTTGTCGTTGAGGTGGCATCCGAAGTTTGGGGGTAACGTTGTCAATAGGCAATAAAGTTGTGCATTGACAAAAATTAGCCGGTTCGTGAAAACTCCCCATTGCCGTTGTTGCAGAAATCACACCATGTAAAGGAAACGCCGCTATGGAATTTGGCATCCTGTTTACCTCGCATCCTGACCCAGAAACAGAAAAATATCCCCATCATGCAATCCATCAACGGGTAACCAACGAGATAATCGAGGCGGAGGGGTTAGGTTTTGACAGTATATGGATAGCCGAACATCATTTTTCCAATCGCTATGGTATTCTACCAGATCCGTTCAGCTATTTGAGTTATCTGGCGGCGAAGACGACGCGCATAAAGCTGGGTGCCGCGGTAATGGTGGTTCCGTTGCACCAGCCCATGCGGATCGTTGAGAACGCTGCCTTCGTCGATATTCTCAGCAATGGGCGCTTCCAGCTTGGTCTTGGTTCCGGCTATCGGCCCTATGAATTCGAAGGACTGGGCATCGACTTCGATAGCCGCCGGGAACGCCAGGCGGAGGCGATTGACCTTATTCTAAAAGGTTTCCATGAAAAGCGGATGAATGCTGACGGCCAGTACTTCAAATATAAGATGGACGAAGGCTACGAAATATTTCCTCAACCTGTACAACAACCCCATCCGCCTTTTTATATGGGTGCCGGGACCCACAGCTCCATCAAACTAGCAGCCCAAAAAGGCTTTGGACTAATGCAAGGGTCTCTGCCTTCAATTGAGGTCCTTGCCGACAATATTCAATGGTATAAGAAACATATGGCCGAAGCGCCTGAACCTCTAAACCAAAATCCCTGTTTCGGGCAGTTTGATGTAGTCCGGATGGTGTATGTGGCCCCTACAGATGCCCAGGCGAAGGTGGAATCGGAAGCGGCGATTACGTACCATATGAAGACCTTCCTCTCCGGCGATACGGCCGGATACCTTGGCGATGTAACAGAAAAGGACAGCGAATCCCAATTCGCCTACGACAACCTCGTCGAGACCACCATTGTTCATGGATCCCCAGAAACAGTAATTAATAGGATCGAGGAGTTGCGTTCTATCGGCATCAATTCTCTGATGTTGCACTACCCACCTTACTATGGCGTGGAGCAGTGCCTAAATATGCTGCGCTTATTTTCAAAGGAAGTCATGCCCCACGTGCAAAGATAAATAGGATTTACCTTGACCTGGGGGCAGATCAACGATGAAACCCTGGCGGCGGCGGCCGAATTGCTCGGTGTGCCCCTGCGGCGGGATCGTATGCAATGGATAGAAACGGCGACCGAGGATGCCATTCGCCACTTCGCTTGGGGAATTGGCGATAACAATCCCTTATGGTTCGATGCCGATTACGCCGCAAAGTCGCCGGCGGGCAGTATCGTGGCACCACCCTGTATCCTGTATGCGGTTGATTCAACTATCGTTGCGCCTAAGTTGGCTGGCGTGCAATGGATTTACGCCGGTACAGAATGGACTTGGTTGGACCACATCCGTGTTAACGACAGCTTTCAGGTGGATGCGAGGCTGACGAAACAGGAAGTGAAATCCGGTCGCCGATTTGGCAAATGGGCGCTTCAGATTGGCGAACTGGAATACCGTAACCAGCACGGCAAGCTTGCCGCCTTTGCGGTGGGGAAATGCGCCAGAACACCGCGAGGCGATGGTAACCAGAAAACAGATAATGAGACCTCCGATAGGCACGTTTCCCATCGATATCAGCCGTCGGAATTAGCGGATATTGAGGCCCAAATTCTTTCTGAACCTCGGCAAGGGTCGGAGCCCTTATATTGGGAAGACGTCAAGGTTGGCGACGCAGTCCCGCAGGTAATCAAGGGGCCGTTGACGATTACGGACATCATCGGATGGTATTCGGCAGCTCAGGGAGCTTTGCATTACGGCGGCGTTCATGGCGATGCAGTCCGTTATCGACGCCGTCACGACGATTACCATATCAACGAAGAAACTGGCGCAAAGGATTCAGCCGGGCGGGGTCATTTAGAGACATCCACGGGAGTAGATGTTGGCATGGGTGGTGCGTATGACGTGGGACCCCAGCGGATCGCCTGGGCGCAGCACATGCTAACTAACTGGATCGGCGATCATGGTTTTCTGCATAAGTTGTACGTGGACGTGCGTAAACCGAACATGGTGGGTGACACCATCTGGTGGCGTGGCCTGGTTACTGCCAAGCGGAAAGAACAAGGCGCAAATTTGGTCGACTTGACAGTTGAGGCGCGCAATCAAGTCGACACCTTGTCCGCCGGAGGTACTGCTGTAGCGGCCCTGCCATCGCGCGAGGATGGTCCGGTTCCATTACCGATTGCGCGGCCATGAATGGACCAGAGTTGACACGGCGGGTGCCTCTGAGGACTGCGGCGCGGATTGGCTTGTCCGAGGGGAACCGATCGGTTCGCTATGCACGGCATTGGCTTGCTACCTTGGGTGGGCAGGTCTCCGATTGTGCTGCAGCCGTGGATATCGCCATCGTCGCCAATGATAAAGCGGTCAACGCTGACTGTGTGATCCGTTTGTGGGATTTTCAGGTGGGATTTCCAGGCAGCGGCATTCTTGCCAGTGCCGTATCTGGAGCTGCATCTGTAATTGGACATAGGGACGGGCCCGGCATCCCATTGCCAGCGGACATGCCAGAGAAATGGTGCGGCATGTATGGCGTGATTTTGGCTTTGGCGGAGGCATGGCGCCGGCGGAACGGCGCTAAGCAAAAAATCGTTTACGATGTTTCAGCGGCGGATGTGGCGCGGGTTTTTTCTTTGCAGAATTCCGGCGGGCGTGAAGAAATGGTGCGTACCTGGCGGCGCAATGGCCACTTGTGCATCGATCATGGCGGCATATTCCCTATGGGCTTTTATCCCTGCAAGGATGGCTATGTGGCGTTGTTAGGTCGGTCGCGGCGGGACTGGGAAAATTTACGCCAGGCTATCGGCAATCCATCTTGGGCAAGGGAGGAGGCATATCAGGATCCCTTTGTCTTGGCTCGAAACAGCGCGCAGGCGGATGAGCTGCTAGAACAAACCCTGGCGGCATTCACCCGGGATGAATTGTTACATCGAGGTCTGAACAAAAGCGCTGTCATTGCACCTGTGTATACTCAAGCAGAAGCTGAGAGCAGAGGCGTTTTCCGCGAACAATTTATCGTCGACGGCGTGCCGGAAATGCCGTTCCAGATATATGAGCATGACACCGTAAAACCGGTACAAGCAAGATCGGGGACGAGTGTGACATCAGCGGATCAGCCCTTGGTGGGTCTTCGTTGTATGGAATTGTGCTGGGTTTGGTCTGGTCCCATGATCGGCCAGATCCTTGCCGATCTCGGTGCAGATGTGATTAAGGTGGAGGCGCCGAGGCGTTTCGATTTGTACCGCACACGGGGATTGGAACATCTGAGTAAGAAGATGGATGAGAAAACCCGCGTCGAGTCTTCGCTATATTTTCACAGCCTCAACCGCAACAAATCCGGCTTAACCTTGGACCTAAAACATCCCATGGGGCTTGATGTGGCCCTGCGTCTTGCGTCCGAATCCGACATGCTGATCGAGAATTTTACAGTGGGAACTATGGAACGTCTGGGCTTAGGTGGGGATGCACTTTTCAAGGCGAACCCGGCTTTGGTGCAAATGTCCATGAGTGGGCCCGGCCGAGGTTCTAGTGTGGAAACTTTACGTTCCTATGGTCTTGTCCTGAGCGCCTTAGGCGGCGCTGAAGATTTGGTGCGAAATGGTGAAGAGTTTATTGGTTCGCCGACTTTTTCACTGTCCGACCCGAATGCGGCGGCATTTGGCGCCATGGGTGTTCTGGCGGGCGTGCTGGCCACCCATGGTGACGGTCGAGGTCGTACTTTTGATGTCTCGCAGATCGAGGCCGCGGCGACCCTGGCGGGAACGCCCATGCCAGAGGTGGAGACTGCCAGTGCAATTTTGATGGCTGATGATGGTGGTTATGTAGCGGTTAGTTTTCCGATATCCGTTTATGCGGATGGACCTGCCTTGCAAAGGGCCCTGGCGGGCGCCAGCCGCGCTGAGATCGAGGCCCTTTGCAGGAGACATGGTGGTTACTGGTCAGACCTTTTGGAACTGGAAGATACGGACGGTGCGCCAGTGTTCGCAGATTGCTATGGTTGGGTTTCATCCAAGCACGCTGTGACGGGAAATGAGGAGTTAGTGGCCGCCCCTTGGCGTGCCAACGGCCAGCGCCCGGAGGTTCATAAGGCTGCACCGATTTTGGGTGATGAAGACGATAATGTACTGGCGCGGGTCTTGTCCCTGCCGGCTCAAGCGATAGACTCCTTGAAGCGGTCGGGTGCAGTGGGCCTTGCCGGGTATTTCGATTAAAGAAGGATAAAGTATGATTGATATCATGGGACGTACACCCCATGCTGAAACCCTGCGTGACTTGATCATTTTACGATCTGAACTGGGAGACAAACCGTTCCTCATTTGCCGGGACGTGACATTGAGCTATGCGCGGGCCCACATCCAATCCAACAAGGTTGCAAACCGGCTGATTGAACATGGCATTGGTAAAGGTGATGTGGTCGCCACTTTAATGTACAACTCGGTCGAACAAGCAGTGATCTGGTTTGCTTGTGCAAAAATTGGCGCAATTTATGCCGCCTTGAACGTTTCGCTAGTCAAGGATGATCTGTGCTACAGCCTGAATGATACCGGCGCCAAACTGTTTGTGGTGGATGAAGAACTTTTACCTGCCTTTGTCTCGGCCGAGCCGGAATTGACGGTCACGCCAACCGTTTTCGTGCTCGGCGATACCGCTGTAGTTGACGGAGCGTTACCATTCGAAGATTTACTGGGCAATGATGAAACCCTGCCTGAGGTCAATATCGCCGCGGCTGATCCCATGTGTATTGTTTATACGGGTGGCAGCACATCAATGCCTAAGGGAGTGCTGGTTTCACACCTTTACTATATTGCCGCCGCTATACGTTATGGCGATATCGCCGAAGCGGGCCAGGAAGATGTGCATTTTGCAAATTCACACTTTTTCCATATTGGTGGCCAGCAATTCGCCATTACTGGGCCGCTATATCACGGCATGACTGGGATTATGGAGAAATGGTTCTCAGCCTCGAATTACTGGAACACCATCCAAAAATATGGTGTCACAATTATTGATCCTCTTGGCACCATGATGGCTGTCCTGTTACGTGCTCCCAAGTCCAATTCGGATAAAGATCATAAAGTTAGGATTGGCGTGGGCATCGCCGCTGGGCAAGTGCGACGTGATCTTCGCGATGAGTTTGAGGAACGGTTTGGCACACCTATGATGGAAGTCTATTCGATGACGGAATTAGGCGTGCTGATTTGTAGCGAACGCACCTTTGACCGGCGTCTGGGTTCATGCGGCCGCCCCCACGGCTGGGCGGAAATTTTGATAGTCGACGAAGACGACAACCCGGTTCCTGCTAATACGACTGGCCAACTACTGCTGCGCCCGAAAGTTCCTAACACCTACATGATGGAATATATTAACAAGCCTAAAGAAACTTTGGCTGCCTGGAAAAACCTTTGGTACCACAGCGGCGATTTGGGATATCTCGATGATGATGGTTATGTCTACTTTGTCGGTCGAGAGGCCCATTGGATCCGCCGGCGGGGGGAGAATGTCTCCGCCTTCGAAGTAGAAAAAGCTATTACGGCACACGAGGCAGTAGTGGATTGCGCGGTAGTGGGGGTGCCTTCTGACATAGGCGAAGAGGACATAAAGGCGTATGTGCAGGTCTCCGCCGAAGTTGAACCCATGGAATTGGTCGAGTGGTGTAGGGCTCGCATAGCCTTCTTCAAGGTGCCGAGGTATATAGAATTCGTCACCGAGTTCCCCCGAACTATGACTAAGAACGAGATCGCTAGGCACGAGCTTCGGGAACTGGGTATCGGAACCGCAATCGACGTGCTGCCGGATATGAGATGATGTCATACCGCCTAGGCGTAGATATCGGCGGCACCTTTACGGATTTTGCCCTCTATGATGAACAAAGCGGCGAGCTGGCTATTCATAAGCAGTTGACAACGCCGGACGATCCATCACGCGCAGTGTTAGAGGGGAGCGTAGCTCTGCTTTTGCGGGAGGGCGTTGATATTGGAGTTGTACGCGAGATTGTCCACGGCACCACCCTGGTCACTAACTCTGTAATCGAACGGAAGGGCCCCCGCACCGGCTTGCTGACCACCAAGGGGTTTCGCGATATCCTGGATATGCGTCAGGAGAAACGATACGACGTTTTTGATCTTCGTCTGGCGTTTCCGGATCCCATTGTACCCCGACGCATGCGTGGGGAGGTCACAGAGCGTTGCCATTACGACGGCCGGGTCGAATTACCTCTAGACCTAGATGGTGCAAGGAACGAGCTCGCTCATTTGGTGGAAGAACATCAGATCAAGTCCCTATCAATTTGTCTTTTGCACAGCTATGCCAATCCAACACACGAACAGGCATTGGCGCGGATGGCTAGAGAGGAATTCCCTGGTCTTGCCGTCTCACTTTCCTCCGAGGTGTGTCCAGAGTGGCGGGAATTTGAACGGTTTTCGACCACAACCATAAACGCCTACACGCAGCCAATGTTCGATGAATATTTAGGTCGTTTGGAAATTGGACTGAAAAATTCTGGGTTTATTGGCCAATTTTTCGTGATGTCCTCCAGCGGCGGCACCCTAACGCCTGAAACAGCTCGCCGATTTCCCGTGCGAGTGATTGAGTCCGGTCCGGCGGCAGGCGTTCAAATGTCAGCATTTCATGGCCGCGAACTCGACCTGGGGCCGGTCTTATCTTTTGATATGGGTGGGACTACGGCGAAGGGCGCACTGATCCGCGATGGACGAGCGATCAAGGAATACCATCAAGAAGTTGCTCGAGTGCACGGCTTCAAAGCAGGCAGCGGCCTGCCGGTAAAAGCGCCTGTGATCGATATGATCGAGATCGGCGCGGGTGGCGGTTCTATCGCAGCTCCTGACGTTCGGGGTGCCATCGCCGTCGGTCCGCGAAGTGCCGGAGCGGAACCTGGCCCAGCCTGTTATGGACAGGGAGGGAGCCACGCAACTTTGACGGACGCAAATTTGAGTCTGGGATTTTTAGACCCAGACTTCTTTCTTGGTGGCGAAATGAGGTTGGATAAGGCGTCTGCAACGGAGGCGATCAATCGGACCGTGGGCTCACCCTTGGAATTACCACATGACCGGGCGGCCTGGGGCATCCATGAGGTCATTAATGAGGACGTTGCTCGTGCCTTCCGAATTCATGCGTCGGAACGAGGCTTTGACTACCGTAACAGCACAATGATTGCCTTCGGCGGCTCCGGACCCGTGCATGCCATGGGCGTTGCCAGGAAGTTGGGAATTCCGCGTGTCATTTTCCCATTTGCCGCTGGTGTTATGTCAGCTCTTGGCCTTCTGGCTAGCCCGTTGACGTTCGAGGTGTCGAGAACACGCCAGGTCTTTCTTGATCAGGTCGACGCGGATGATTTCCAACAAACTTTCAAATCGTTGGAGGAAGAAGCCCAGGACCCATTGCGTCGTGCCGCGAGTGAAGCGGAGGTCAA
>CAJWZI010000050.1 GCA_913049615.1 uncultured Alphaproteobacteria bacterium
GTCTTTTCCATGCCCACAGTGAGCAAGAACCCAATTAGCCAAATTTTTTAGACTAACCCGTTAATTTCAACACTTAGAATTGACCACGGATTAACTAAGTCAATTCACAGCAAGGTCCTTTTGGTCGGTAACATTGTAATTAGCGTCATACCACCATTTCAAATAGTCATCGTAAGTGACAGGCGAATAACGGGCCGGGTTGTTTTCATCACTGCAGCCTGGCAGGCACTTAATCAGCGTATCCATGTGCGGCCCCAAAAAATATGGGACGGCATAGCGTGCCTGCCCCTCAGGCGGAACGACCCGGTGGGGGGTCGAGGCAAAGCGGCCATTAGTCCAGCGGTGGAGCATATCACCAGAGTTCACCACAAATGACCTTGGCACATGGGGCACATCCAACCAGTCCCCTGACTTCGACATGATCTGGAGTCCCGGCACACCGGATTGGGCCAAAAAGGTCATGAAATTGGCATCCGTATGAGGCGCAAATCCGTATTGGCCCTTTGTCCGACCCTGAGGCGGATAATGCGATAGTCGGAAGGAAAACTGGCTCTCCTCGAAAGCGGGATCAAACGTATCGTCCGGCAAATTCAAGGCCAATGCCACCGCCGGTAGAAGACGCCGGCCCAGAGCGTCCACTGCCTCTGTGTAAGCCAGGATATTTTCGCGAAACCCTGGTAGGTCAGTGGGCCAAATGTTTGGGCCACCAAATCGCCGAGTGGATAAAGGATCATCCGGCGTCCGCTCCCTTTTTATAAAAAATGACTCATTCAGATCAGGGAGAGCGTTTTCGCTGACCCGGCTGGTACGAACACCGTAACGGGCCATAGCCATATAGCCGTTATTGTGCTCATTCATCAGCACAGCATGTTTTGCATCCGTGTCTTGATCATGAAAGCGCCGAGCCTGATCAAAGGTCTGCTCGATCAGTTCTTGAGGTACTCCATGGTTCACGATGATCAGAAAGCCAATATCTTCCAGAGCAGCCCGCATCTGAGCCGCTAAAGCTACCGCGCCACCAGTCTGCGTCAAAGGCGCCAGATCTATCAACGGTATGGGATTATCGCTAATTTCCCTCATGAAATTGGATCATAAACCATATAAAATCTGGGTCAATTCCAGCCTCGAAGGGACATCCTATCAGGGCAAATCAATGATGATGTTACCAAAATCGTCTCGCTCCGCCGACGCATCGGGAGGCACCAAGCAAGTGGCGTCATATTCTTCGACGATCAAGGGGCCAGCACGTCTGCTAGCGAGATCGTTCCGGCTCAACACTGTAGCGTCTAACCAGCCCTGTTCCGGACCGAAATAGGCTTGCCGGTTACCAATATCTCCCATTGCTATGTCGGCGCTCTTCAGGAGGTCCGGAACAGGTGGATGATCAGGTATTGCTCTACCAACCAGTTGAGCATTAACCAGCATGACTGGTTCTTCCGGACCAGCGCGGTGACCATAGGTACGTTCATGTTCCTGGCCAAACGCCTCCTCCAAAGCAGCAATCTTCTCGTCGGAGAAATCACCGTCAGGTGCAGGCACAGTCAATTCATAAATCTGACCTTTGTAATGCATGTTGGCGCTACGGCGCACTTCCACCTGGTCTTGACGGTAGCCATCAGCTTCCAATTGTGCCCTAGCCTCTTGCTCCAATCCGCCCCAAATATCGTCCAGAGCTTCCGGAGTAGCATCACGCAATACCTGCATCATAGAGCGCGAATAATGATGCTCCACATCCGCATAAAGCAGACCAAACGAAGAAAACAGGCCCGGGTGGGGCGGCACCACTATACGCCTCATGCTCAACGCCTTGGCCATGCCCGCCGCGAACAGGGGACCATTACCACCGAAGGCGAACAGCGCGTAAGCGCGCGGATCACGGCCTCGTTCACTGGATATCGCGCGAATGGCCCGGATCATATTAGAGATTGCAATCTGATGGGCGCCATAGGCGGCATGGGCCAGATCTAACTCCATGGGTTCAGCGATCCGTTCCTGGAACACGGCACGGCCCTTCTCCGCCTGCAATTTTAACTCACCGCCCACCAGGAACTTCGGATTTAGATAACCAAGGATGACATTGGCGTCGGTTACTGTCGGCTCCTCACCGCCCATGCCATAACAAACCGGGCCGGGCATGGCGCCCGCGCTTTGTGGACCGATCTGCAGTGAACCGCCAGCGTCGATCCAGACAATAGATCCGCCCCCAGCACCAACCTCGGCCAGATCAATGGCAGGAACTTTTAAATGATAACCCGCTCCGGTCATCAGGCGGGAGCCGCCCATGATGCCGCCACCCACTTGATAATCCAGACTTCGGGTATATTGACCACCCTCCACCATGGAAGCTTTAGCGGTGGTGCCGCCCATATCAAAGGTGATGATGTCCGGCAGATCCAATTTTTGGGCCAGGGCCTGGGCCCCCACGACACCGCCCGCTGGCCCGGATTCTATGATATTAGCCGGTTTACGTTCGGCCACCTCGGCACTAATAAGGCCGCCGTTGGACTGCATCAACAATAACGGTGCCGCAATTGCACTATCCCGTAGTCGGGTACTCAATGCCCGCAAATATTGACCAACGATGGGCATGACATAGGCATTAATTACGGTAGTGGAGGTCCGATGATATTCGGAAATTTCCGGCAGAACCTCAACTGAAATACTAAGCGGCAGATCGGGCGCCAGCCTTTCTATCACCCCCTTGATAGAACGTTCATGGTCGCCGTTGGCATAGGAGTTGATCAGGCAGACCGCAATGGTCTCCACCTGTTCGTCTAATAACTTTTGTACGACCCTTTCCACCTCGGCAAGATCAAGGGCTTTTTCGACTTCTCCCCGGTTGTTTATACGCTCGTCCACATCCAGACGTAGGTAGCGCTCAACGAGGGCCGGTGGCTTTTCCCAATGTAGATCGTAAAGGCGCGGCATACGCAGCGTGCGAATTTCCAGGACGTCTCGAAATCCCTTCGTCGTAATCAGTCCTGCCTTGGCACCCTTATGCTCAAGTATGGCGTTGGATGCTACCGTGGTTCCATGTAGCACTTCCGACACACTATCGGCCGTGACATCCGTGGCTTCGAAGACACTAGCTAGACCGTCGACGATCGCCTCTTCATAGGCATCCACCGTCGAGGGCACTTTTTTGGTATGCAAGGTACCGTCCTGATCAAGCAGAACAAGATCGGTAAAGGTCCCACCAATGTCAGCGCCGACGCGAAATCTTTTCATCTAGCTCACTGCCTCCAATTCCCGACCCGGCTCTTGCCAGAGAACCTTCGGTATCTCCTTGGGCCGACAGACCCGTAATTTTTTGCGCTGTTCCTCGGTTGCGGCCTGATCCACAGTCCAATGTTCGGTATCGATGCGGACGCCATAATCGGCAAATGCCAGCGCCGCGCTGACCAATTCATTACGAACGTCTTTCAACACCTTGTCCGGGTCACGGTCCAGAGGATCGCCCCAGCCGCCGCCGCCCGCCAGTTCGTGACGGAATACCGTGCCCTTTAGTATATTCATGGTTAGTTTGCTTTCGAGAGGTTCATTTTCAGCTTGCGGATTCATGAAGTTGGCCGATGCTTTTCCTGGATAACCGCCATATAAGCCGTAGGGCCTAAATTTTCGACGGTCCGAACGGACCTGCAATACCGCTTCCCGCTCAAGAAACTTGTAATCCCGACGATAGGGCGCACCGCCCCGGAACTTACCCGGACCAGCCCGGTCTGGCACGAATTCGTATGAAAGAATTTGCATGGGCTGCTCTGTTTCAATTACTTCGATGGATTGAGAAGCCATATTGGCAAACATGTTAGAATTGCCTTGCCAGCCGTCCGCCCATGGCCGTCCGCCATGTGTGCCACAAGAAAAATCTACATATATGAAAGGCTTGCGCTCGTCATCATAACCACCGATGGATACACCTGTATTACCGCCGTCGGATGCGGCACAGACTCGCTCGGGCAGCATCATCGCCAAAACGCCAAACATGCAGTCGCCCATTCGAAACCCAGTGAGCCCCCGGGCCGCACAGGCCGCTGGCAGCACCATATTGGCAATCGTCCCGGGCGGAGCAATCACTTTGATCACGCGGAACACACCTTCATTCGATGGGATATTCAACGGCAACACAGAGCGGATGCCGGCGACGGAATGAGCGACAGTAAAGGACAGGGAGTTGTTAATTGCACCCTTTACCTGTTCTGAACTTCCAGTCCAATCCACGGTAATTTCCTCGCCAGATTTCGTCAGGGTCACGAATAGGCGTATGGGACGGTCCAAATCGATGCCGTCGTCATCAATCCAATCTTCAAAACTCCACTGCCCATCAGGTAGTTCTGCAATGGCGGCGCGGGTCAGGCGTTCGGCGTAATCAATTACCTCTTCCATATACAGCGCCACTTTTTCCAAGCCATAGCGCTCCAGCAATTCAGCGAACTGTGTCTCGGCAATGTGGCACGCTGCCAATTGTGCCCGCAGATCACCTAGCACCTGTATTGGAATGCGGACGTTTTTTTCAATCAAGGACCACATTGTTTCGTTACGTTTGCCCTGGTCGAACAACTTCAGCGGCGGAATCCGTAGGCCTTCCTGATAGATCTCTGTTGAATCGGAGGCGTTGGAACCAGGGACACGGCCGCCCACGTCGGAATGATGGCTTATCGTGGCGGCAAAGGCGACGCGCTTGCCCTCGTGATACAGTGGCTGAAAGATAAAAATATCAGGCAAATGCATACCGCCATCAAACGGGTCATTCAGGATAAACATATCGCCGGGGTGAATGTCACCTGCGAAGCGCTCCACCACGACTGCGAGGGCGGCCGGTATGGATCCTAAATGCCCTGGCAACGTCAATCCCTGGGCTACCATTTTGCCATTGGCATCTGCCAAAGCAGTAGAAAAATCCATATTGTCCCGCAGAACACCGGAATAAGTGGTCCGGCAGATCGTCACGGCCATTTCATCGCCTATGGCAAATATTGCATTCTTGAACAGTTCAAATTCGATGGGGTCTTCGATTTTGGCCATTGTTTTTAGATCCCTCCAAGTTTGGGCCTTAAACATTGCCGGTGTAACAGCGTTCCGTCTAGTCCAAATGTCGGTTAGGCTGTCGTAATGAATAAGCCCATTATTCTATACGAAAACATGCGCACCGTGGTGTATGTCCCGTTCTACATGGCCATCGAACGGGGCGATTGGGCCGCAATGGGCATTGACGTCGCCGTTGAATTGTCGGCTAGCACGTCGGAAACTGCTCAAGGTCTAATTGACGGCCGGGTCGATGTGGCGTGGGGAGGCCCCATGCGGGTAATGCTCCATCATGATCGAGATCGCGACTGTCCGCTGGTCTGTTTCGCCCAAGTTGTCGCGCGGGATCCATCAATAATTGTGGGACGAGAAGAAAACGACCAATTTCACTTTGCCAATTTAGTGGGCAAGCGGGTCGGTGTTGTTTCAGAAGTACCCACGCCTTGGATGACCCTACAGGACGATCTCGGACGCACCGGCATCGACCTTGGAGATATCAATTGGGTCAAGAACCAGACGATGACGGAAAACGCGGAAGCATTAGACCAGGGCGCTTTGGACGCGGTCCAAATTTTTGAACCTTATGCGGACGATCTGGTGCAGAGAGGCGTTGGAAACATTTGGCATCGTTGCGCCGTCCGAGGTGATAGCTGCTGGACGTCTTTTTACACCACCGAAGCCTTTGTCCAAGCACAACCAGATATTTGTCGGGCTCTCGTGCGCGGCATCGAAAGGGCCTTGGCGGCTCTGCATAGTGACGACCCGGCCAATATTGCGCAAACAGTACGTGAATATTTCCCCGAACTGGAAATTGAAGACCTATCACGAATGATCCAAGGTTACCGAAGTTCCCACCTCTGGGCGCTTACAACAGAACTTCCAGTTGCAGCATTTACTCGCCTGAAAGCCGCGATGCTTTCCGGCGGCCTAATTAGCTTCGACGCCCCTTATGACCGCCTAGTCACTGATGTCATGAGTTAGGCGATATGGACATCCCGAGCGTCGATATTGCACCATTTCTAGACAGTAAAAACAAAAGTTCTGTTTCAGACCAAGTTGCCGCCAGTTGCCGAGATATTGGGTTCCTAGTGATCAGGGGGCACGGATTAAAGAATACTACCTTGCAGAACGCCTTCGGCTTGATCCGTGCGTTCATGGACCTGCCACAGGCCAACAAGGATAGATGGCATCCCAAGGGTCCTTCCAGGCAACGTGGCTATCACGGCTTCGCCACCCGCGGCCTCGCCACTACCCTGGATAACGATGCTCCGGCCGATTTGCGGGAAACAATCTTCCTGGGCCCCATTGACGACCACCGGCGAACATTTTCCGGCAACGAAGCGGCGCAAATAGCCTATTGGCCAAATACAGTTCCCACAGAACCAAAGGGAATTGACGATTCTTTGCGAGGCATCTATCGAGAATTCGAATTAGTGTCCAACTTGCTACTACGCATCTTTGCCCATTCTTTGAACCTACGTGAGGATTATTTCACAGACAAAATCGACCGGCATTTTTCAATACTCAGTTGCCATCATTATCCCGCCCTGATCGAGCCACCTCGGCCTGGTCAGTTACGCACCGGTGCCCATACAGACTTCGGCGCCCTAACAATCCTAGCCATGACGGACGCCAGCGGCGGGCTGGAAGTAAAAATGCCTGATGGTCATTGGCGAGGCGTGCAGGCTGGCCGGAACGAACTAGTCGTAAACCTCGGCGACATGATGGCGCGTTGGACCAATGGCCGCTGGCGGTCAACACTGCACAGGGTTGCTAACCCTAAAAATTTGGCCGATGCAACAAGCCGGCGGCAATCTATCGGTTACTTCATGCACCCAAATTTTGACACCCTCGTTGAATGTTTACCAACATGCCTGGACCCCGGTGAACAACCGAGCTATGCCCCAATAACAGCCGGCGAACATATCGCCATGAAGATCGCAAAAAGCCACGACGTTTAACATAGGACCCGGCATGTACATCAATGGCACCTGGGCCACAGAGCCCACCCAATCAAGTTTTGAAATTTTCAATCCTGCCACCGGTGCAGTGATTCAATCATTGCCGGATGGGGGACGCGAAGCGTCGAAATCCGCCATTGACGCGGCAGCGGAGGCTCTACTCAGCTGGCGCACCACGACGCCCTATCAACGGGCAGAATTTTTAATGCGCGCTCACACGCTGATGCTAGACCACCAAGAAGATTTGGCTAAAGTAATGACGTCGGAACAGGGCAAGCCACTACGAGCTGCCATGACGGAGGTAAAATATGCCGCCGATTTCCTGATCTGGTTTGCCGAGGAAGGCAAACGTATCTACGGCGAGATTATCCCCTCGTCTCGGACTGATCAGCGCTTCCATGTATTGCACCAAGCTGTGGGAGTGGTAGCGGCCATTACGCCATGGAACTACCCCATTTCCATGATCACCCGAAAGCTGGCACCTGCCCTAGCAGCAGGCTGCACCGTAGTCTTGAAACCGTCGGAGGCAACGCCCCTAACGGCAGTAGAAACTTTCAAGATATTCGAAAGGGCAGGATTCCCTCCTGGCGTAGTCAATTTGGTAACTGCTGCCGATCCAAAACCCGTGGGCGAGGAATTCACCACCAACCCTAAAGTCGCAAAACTTACCTTCACCGGCTCTACAGCCGTTGGCAAGATGCTTGCCGGCAAAGCAGCGGGCAGTATGAAAAGGGTGAGTTGTGAATTAGGCGGGCATGCACCGTTCCTTGTTCTAAAGGATGCTGATCCGGTGCATGCAGCCAAAGGCCTGCAACTGGTCAAGTTCCTCAACACCGGTCAGGCCTGCATTAGCCCCAACCGTATTTTCGTACACAATGAAATCCTGGAGAATTTTTTGAAGACATTGACCGATCGTGTGGCGGGCATGAAGGCCGGCAATGGCCTGGAACAAGGTGTGACCATCGGTCCCCTGGTGAACAACGAAGCTGTGGTTAAGGTGGAAAAACAGGTCGCCGACGCCGTGGAAAAAGGTGCTGAGGTCCTTTGTGGCGGCCATCGCCTGAC
>CAJWZI010000051.1 GCA_913049615.1 uncultured Alphaproteobacteria bacterium
GACCCCAACGGGCAGGATGACGTATTGGTCGAGGGTGACGACCTACATTTGCCAATAGATAAACCGGTCGAGGTGTTACTGCGCTCGATCGACGTGTTGCACGATTTTTATGTCCCGCAATTCCGTGCTAAAATGGACATGGTGCCCGGAATGATCACCTATTTTTGGCTGACACCGACCCGGACCGGCACTTTCGATATCATGTGCTTTGAACTATGCGGCGTCGGACACTATACCATGCGCGGCAACGTCGTTGTGGAAACAAAGGACAGCTTCGAGGAATGGATGTCGGAGCAAGAGACATTCGCTCAAACCATGGCCAGGGCGGAAAACAAGCCGGGACAGACAGCAACCTTGGTCCTGAAGAGTATGAGTAAGGATGAACGGAAAGAGCGAGCAGAGCAATGAACTCCGACGCACTGACCCCAATCGACAGTTTTATAAGTATTTACGCGAAGAGGAATTCGTGATGGCCGACGCCGTACATGATCAGGTCGATTTTGTTCCCCCCGCCGAAGTTGAGGACGTAGAGCTTTTTCATCCGAAGAGTTGGATTACGAAGTACGTCTTCTGCCAGGACGCCAAGGTCATCGCCATCCAGTACTCGTTTACGGCAATCGCCATTGGTTTGGTGGCGTTGGTGTTATCGTGGATGATGCGGCTGCAATTGGGTTTTCCGGAGACCTTCTCCTTCATCGAGGCCGAGGACTACTATCAGTTCATCACAATGCACGGCATGATTATGGTAATTTACCTGCTCACTGCATTGTTTCTAGGCGGGTTCGGTAACTATCTCATACCCTTGATGGTCGGCGCCCGCGATATGGTGTTTCCGTACGTGAACATGCTGAGCTACTGGGTCTATCTCGGAGCCGTTCTGGTCCTTGTAGCCTCATTCTTCGTACCGGGAGGGCCCACCGGCGCCGGTTGGACATTATATCCGCCCCAGGCCATTTTGCCCGGCACGCCGGGATCGGACGGGGGCATCGTCTTGATGCTTATCTCCCTGTCACTTTTCATCGTTGGCTTCACCATGGGCGGTTTGAACTATGTAGTGACTGTTTTACAAGGTCGCACCCGTGGCATGAGCCTAATGCGTATGCCCTTGACCATATGGGGCATTTTCATGGCCACTGTGCTTGCGTTGTTAGCTTTTCCTGCATTGTTGGTCGGCTGCATCATGATGACCCTCGACAGCCTACTTGGAACCTCTTTCTTTATGCCTGCTATCGTCCAGCTGGGGGAACATCTCACTTATGACGGCGGCAGCCCGATCCTCTTTCAACATCTATTCTGGTTTTTTGGTCATCCAGAAGTTTACATCGTGGCCTTACCAGCGTTCGGTATTGTCTCCGATCTCATCAGCGTTCATGCCCGGAGGCATATCTTCGGCTACCGGCTAATGGTTTGGGCCATTGTTATAATCGGCGCCCTGAGCTTTATCGTCTGGGCTCACCATATGTACGTCAGCGGCATGAACCCCTGGTTCGGGTTTTTCTTTGCCACCACGACGCTGATCATAGCCGTGCCAACCGCTATCAAAGTGTACAATTGGGTGCTTACGCTCTGGCGTGCCAACATTCAACTCACGGTACCCATGCTGTTTGCACTGGCATTTATCGTTACGTTCGTGAACGGCGGCATTACTGGACTTTTCCTCGGCAATGTCGTCGTTGACGTGCCCCTATCTGACACCATGTTCGTCGTTGCCCATTTCCATATGGTAATGGGCGTGGCGCCCATCCTTGTGGTCTTTGGCGCTATATACCACTGGTTCCCCAAAATGACGGGGCGAATGATGAACGATGCAATGGGCCAAATTCATTTCTGGGTCACCTTCCTCGGCGCCTATGCCATATTCCTGCCACTTCATTATCTCGGCTTCCTCGGTGTACCGCGGCGTTATTATGAAATGGATGGCACCAACTTCATACCGGACTCAGCACAGGACCTGAATGCCTTCGTCACGGTGATCGCGTTAATCGTGGGGGCTGCTCAGATATTGTTCCTGTTCAACGTCGGCTGGAGCATCGTTAAAGGCAAGAAATCCGGCCCCAACCCGTGGCGTGCTGCTTCGTTGGAATGGCAAACAGCACAAACGCCTCCGGGACACGGAAATTTTGATACTCTGCCCGTGGTCTATCGCTGGGCCTACGGCTATGGCGTTCCGGGAGCTAAAGAAGATTACGTGCCGCAAAACCTACCGCCCGATCAATTAGAATCAGACTACGATAATTCAGTACTTCCCCAAGCCGCTGCCCAGCCAGCTGAGTAGGAATAGGTGTGAATCTTTTCCGGCAGTTGACTGAGAAGCCCTGGCTTAACGAAACGGGGTCTGTGGTTGCGCTTCGCGACGGCAGAACTTTCTCCCTATCCATGGAGAAGCTTGGGCTCAGGGTCTTTCTTGCCGTGGTTATGGTCTTGTTCTCAATTATGATCGCCGCCTACACGGAACGAAGAGTGTTCTCCGATTGGAATTCCGTGCCTATCCCCTGGTTATTATGGTTAAATACTCTAATCCTGATATTGAGTAGCGTTGCCATGCATCATGCCTGGAATAGTGCTAGCCGAGGTCAGATCGACGGGGTGCGGGTAGGATTATATGCGGGAGGCATATTTGCCCTTGCTTTTCTGGTTGGTCAACTCTTGGCATGGCGAGAATTAGTTGCGGCAGGATATTACGCGACCACGGATCCTGCCAACGCCTTTTTCTTTATGTTGACGGCTGTGCACGGCATTCACCTCATTGGTGGTCTTGTCGCCTGGGTCCGGACCACAACCAAAGTTAGGCGCGGTTATACGGCTACGAAAATCCGTTTGAGCGTAGAATTGTGCACAATTTACTGGCACTTCCTCTTACTGATTTGGTTGATTTTATTGGCATTGATGTTGCTTACGTGATGGGAAAAAAATCAAAATGACGGAATCCACAGTGACAGAAACAGGGCAATCCCTAGCCCAGCCAGAAGGTCTCCGGGGATTCGTCAACGACTGGTCATCGGATCAGAGATCGTTCAAGGGCGTCCCCTGGGGCAAGGCAATGATGTGGATATTCCTGCTCAGTGACACCTTTATCTTCAGCATTTTCCTACTCTCCTATATGACGGTACGCATGTCCACCACCGTGGAGTGGCCAAACCCCTCCGAGGTGTTCGCCCTGAGTATGGGCGGCGACCCTGTTCCGCTCCTTCTGATTGCTATCATGACCTTCATCCTGATCTCAAGCAGCGGTACCATGGCGATGGCCGTGATGTTTGGTTACAAAAAAGACCGCCGCACGACGGCGATATTAATGATTGTGACGGCGCTGTTTGGCGCCTCTTTCGTTGGCATGCAAGCGTTTGAGTGGACCAAACTGATCGTCGATGAAGGCGTCCGTCCCTGGGGCAACCCCATGGGGGCACCCCAGTTCGGTTCAGTATTCTTTATGATTACGGGCTTCCACGGCTTTCATGTTTCTGTTGGAGTAATATTTCTTTTCGCTATTGCCCGAAAAGTATGGCGAGGAGATTTCGATAAACAAACGCCGGGCTTTTACACTTCGCGAAAAGGCAATTACGGGATTGTCGAAACTATGGGCCTGTATTGGCATTTCGTCGATCTGGTTTGGGTATTCATCTTCGCTTTCTTTTATCTTTGGTAAGAGGTCAACATGTCGCATGCTGACGATACGGCCCACGTAGAAGGCCAACAACACCCCATCAGCCTCTATTTCAAGGTGTGGGGACTACTTTTCATATTGAGCGCGGCTTCATATGCCGTCGACTACTATCATGTGGAAAGCTATCTCAGATGGTCCTTGATACTGATTTTCATGATGCTGAAGGCTGGCTTCATCGTTGCCGTGTTCATGCACATGCAATGGGAACGACTTGCCCTGATTTATGCCATCCTGTTGCCGCCGGCGTTAGTGCTCGTGTTTGTTTTCCTGATGGTATCCGAGGCTGACTATACATTCCTGACAAGGGGCATCTTCTTTATCCTTGGGAAATAAGGTAAATTTTACCTGTATTGATTGCCTAATTTGACGGCGTGACCGACCTATTATTGAAGCGGAGAATGTTTTGCGGGGAGCATCAAGGTGGAGTGCATTTTTTCAATTAATCCAGCACTCTTACTGATAAATTCCTGCCAAGCCGGGTCTTCCGCCACTTTTCCACGGACTTTGATACGCTCCTCAAAACTTGAATAGGCCCAAATGTGGCAAACTTCGTTAGGCTGTCCGGCTTCGGTTGCCCAAAGGCCAACGATACGCGAATACTTTTCTCGCGTCGGTAATACATTAGTGTAGTGTTCTACCCAATCCTTCAATCCTCCAGGCCGGAGGCGGTAGTTCCTGAATTCATAAAGGTTACCGTCAGTCTCCGGTACGTGGGGTCCAACGATACCATTCAAGAGACGGACTTCTTGGCGAACCAAGAGGGGTCGCAGCTCAGGCAAGTATTCTTTTTGCCAACGTTCATTGGTTGTTAATGCTGCTCGTAGGCGGGCGCGTTCAATGAGGTCAGAATAGCTCCACAGATGCATGACCTGATTTAGTGGACCGACCTCGGTCATCCAATAACCTTCTAACTTGCCATAGTTATCACCTCGAACGTCTCGGCCCACCTCGCCTGAATGTGCGGCAGCTTTTGCCGCCATGCCGGGCTTCATGGTGTAAGTTCGTAATTCGTAAATCATAGCTTTGGTTACCTTTGCAGAATTTTATTCTCAAACGATTTGTGTGGGTCCCTAATATATAGAAGACTAACGGCAACTGATAAAATAGGTCTCCCTCGGACCTATTCCAATCAAGCCCTATCTATGGCCTTTCTCAATAACAAACGAAAATCGAACAGCCTTATCCTGATTTGACAGTTCCATCATGGACTATTTTGATGTTCCGGGACCCTGAAAATTAATCTTTGATAAATGTCGTGCCCGCTTTGCCTTGGAGCGCCTTTGCCAGATTTTCTGTATTTGTGATGACACCGGTTGTTCCGCCGCATTCCAGGTAGTTGATCATAGCTGTTATTTTTGGCTTCATACTTCCGGCATCAAAGTGATTAGCTTCGCAAAGCTTACGAGCATAGTCTAATCCCACGGTATCTAACCACTCTTCCCCTGGCTTACCGAAGTTGACAGCGACCCGATCAACGCCGGTTGTGATGACAAATAGCTCCGCATTAAGCTCACTAGCTAAAAGACTACTAGCTATGTCTTTGTCGATCACTGCCTCAACACCAACCAAGTAATTTTTGTCGTTTTCGATAACCGGAATGCCCCCACCGCCGCACGCAATTACGACAAAACCATTCTCTACCAACAGCTTAATTTGTTCTAGTTCGAGTATTTTCTTCGGAATTGGTGAAGGCACAACCCGCCGCCATCCGCGCCCAGCATCCTCCTTTATCACCCAGCCAAGTTGCTCCCTTCGCGCCTTAGCGGTTACCTCCTCTAACTGCGGACCAATTGGTTTTGTTGGCGTCTTAAAGGCGGGATCCGCCTCGTCGACTAATACCTGGCTGACAACGGCAATGGCCTTTCGATCAATACCGCGCTTTTGAAATTCGTTACGAAATGCGCGTTGAAACATGTAACCGACGGCCCCCTGGATGTCAGCATCGGCGTAATCCATGGGAACTGGGGCGACTTCCCCGATCGCCAGTTCCGATCTGCGTAGGATATAGCCGACCTGCGGACCACTGCCATGGGTCATGACAATATTCCAGTCTGCTTCCATGACATCGACGATACGTTTAACTGTGACTACGGCGGCCTCATACTGATCGGGGATTGCCTGGTGAAACTCATCCACAATCAACGCATTGCCACCAACGGCGACCACCGCCGTTCGGTTTCTACTTATCACGACATTCACTCAACCATGTTACCGCTTTACCAAAACAAGCCAATGGTGCCCGGGTGATACCCGCTCCAATTTGCCCAATGCCTGCATCCTTGTGGGCTATGCCGGTATTAATGATCGGCAGAATGCCGGTGTCGACGACCTTTCGAACATCAATGCCCGCTGCGGTACCAGCAAAATCTAGTGACGGGATGGTCAGTGCGTTATTACGTCCGATCGTTATCGGCTGCATCTCCCGACTGCGAGCAATCGCATCGTTCGGTGTGCCACCCACAAATTGCACGATTGCCGGAGAGGCGGCCATAGCAAAACCGCCCAGTCCGGCAGTTTCGGTGATGGCGCTATCACCCAAATCTGGAGCCGCGTCAACAACCGAATAGGAGGGAAAAAACAGTCCATCCACCACCGGTGCGGGCGTTGTGAACCATTGATCGCCGCAGCCGCTGACACGGATGCCAAAATCAACACCATTCCTTGCCATTGCTGTCACCATGGAACTATTGACCACACCATGTGCTGCATCGAGCATCAACTTGCACGCCGCCATCGAGACGTTAAGAAAAAAATGGTCGTTTTCGGTTATAAAACTCATCGCTTCGGCGATATCAGCCGCTGGCAGTCCAGCTTGCATGAAACGAGGCGCTAACTGCTTGAATAGTAGCCCGGTAGCTGCCGCATTTCGGTTGTGGACTTCATCGCCCATGTAAAGGGCCTGTGCCATTATGGTCTTAATATCAATACCTTCTCCAGCGGCAAGACCCGCAGATAAAACCTTGGCCAGGACGTTCTGCATCCATCGCAAGCGCACGATCACTTCTTCGCTGTTGGCGCCAAATCTCAAAACCTTGCCAAGGCCTTCGTTAAGGTTTGCGAATGCCTTATTGCCATTGTTGGCGTTAGTTACTATCCAAACAGGCATAGAGGGGCTGGTAATACCGGCCATTGGTCCGACGCAGGAATGATGGTGGCAGGGTTCTATCGTAACTTCGCCGGACGCAAGTAGCTTCTCCGCCGAATTTTGATTTTTAGCCCAGCCTTCGTAGATGATCGCTCCGACGAGCGCGCCATGGACCGGGCCGCAAACATCTCGCCAATCGATCGGAGGTCCCGAATGCAGTATCATACGTTCGCCCATTTCCGGGATCACCTCTCCGGCGCGGCCAATGCCTCCGAGCACCGGTTGGGCGTTTGAATATCTTTCAAATGCAGTACGGTTTGCTTGCTCTATTTCAGGGTCATTAACAAGCTTCGCGAGCGCTCTGGCAACCGTGGCGTCACCTTCGGCAGCCGGCCGCCAATCAACGTTTAAAGCCCGGCCACCAGCGTCGTTAATTACTTCGGAGAAGGAAGCAATTCCGACATTGATAACATTTAGGGATTGTGGTGGTTTGCTCAATTTTTTACTTTCTTACCTTCGTGAAAGAATGTCGCTGGCCAATCTAACGGCCTGAGCATTGCTCTCTACGACGATCGCGCCAGCATTGCGCAATATTTCTTCCTGCCGTGCTAAGTTCTGCGGGTCCCCCTTAGTACCGCAGACGAAAGTTATGAAGATCGGTACTACCCCTCCCCGTTTCTCGGTCTCCAGGGCGGCAGCAATTGAAACCGCCACTTCATCCGCCGGATTGCCATGCGATCCGTAACCAATGACAACATCGAGCAAGATTACTGCCGTTTCTCCATCACGAGCTTCCTGCAGAATTCTGTCATGCCTGAGCCTGTGGTCAATCATCGGATGGGGCCTTCCACGGGTGAACAGATCGTCACCCAAATCCAATACCGTGTTGCCAGTGCTTGACCAGATATCTTTGAGTTTTTGATTTCTTTTCTGCGGCGAGAGTGAATTCACCGGGCCGATATCCTGTTCTAGGAGCAATAAGGCTTCGTAACAGAAGGTGCCGCCACTATAGAGGCCGCGCACAAATTTTTGCGTCTCCGAGAGATTGGCAACAATCCGGGCAATTTCGGGCCCCTCCACGCAGTGGCGAGGCAAGGCCTCGTTGGTTGTTTCCATGCCACTCGAGAGAGCAACGGCCATATGGGCGGCCTGCTCCAATGTCTCGACTTGGAAGATATTACCCTGCTGCGGCACTTCTGCCCTGACGCCAAGAAAATTAACCACTACCGGCTTGCCGCATTTCG
>CAJWZI010000052.1 GCA_913049615.1 uncultured Alphaproteobacteria bacterium
AAAATAGGCGTTTTTTCTACCCACGCAAACTGCAATTTTAGCGGAATTTTTACTGATCGGCGTTTCGCTGTTCGTTACTAAAATGACACTAACTTAAGAGGCCATTTTGCCATCAACCGACTCATTGAGGGTTTTAGGCGGGGCGCCGCGCACGGCGAGCATGTGGCGGCACCGACTCCGCATTATCGGTTCGTGAGTGCTGGCAAATTGCTTCAACAAATTATCTGGCCCTGGCGCCGGTTCTGAAAACGATGGATTAATCGTAGGCTCCACCAATACCCCAGGAAAGCGCCGCCGATGGCCCAGGGCACACAACCTATCATCATGGGCATGCCCCACGCCTCGAAAATTCCCACCACATAGATCAATAGTGACTCTAAGAATGTGGCGTCGGTTTGCAGCAGCTTAACCAAGCGTTGCTGGAATATGCCATAGCCACCCGTTTCACCCCACCGGCCCAGCATACCTTCGCCAGTGATAAAAAAGACGTAGTAAATGGGAGGTGCTGTGAACACGTTGGTCAGCCAGGTCCAGATCATCCCGATCACTACGTTAAAGCCCCAAGACGGATGCAACACACGCACCATGGCCCATACGCCCGCTACAATAAGCATTTGCAAGCCCATCGTCGGCGTCAGAGCCACCAATAGTCCGACGAATACTCCACGCGCAGTGTAATCAGCCGCCTCGGGCGAGCGCAGGACCGGAATAATGAGACGCAGACGCAACAGCCGCCAAAATCGTTGCCAGGCACCATGCTTCGGTTGGGCTATGATGACATTAATCCTTTTCCAATGCGGCGTGCTTGCCCACCCGTTTCATAACCCCACTGCAAACGAACAGGGTTCTCTCTCCTACATGGATATTCCCTCGGACAAAAGCCATGCTGCCCGTACGCCGCACCAACTCGCCGCGGGCCTCGACGAGGTCACCTGCATGACCGGAGGCGACGAATTCGGAATTGAACGAAACTGTGACGTAGACATCGTCTGGGTCCCCTTTGGCGGTAACCGCCATGGTCAGATCCGCCATGGTCATCATCAGGCCGCCATGGATTAATCCGTGTGCATTAGCGTGACGTTCCTCCGTCCGCAAGACAAAATGATGGCTTCCATCATTCAGTAAGCGCCAATAAAACGGCCCGGCGTCATTTTCGAAAGGGTCAATCGGATCATAAATTGTGTAACCTTTAATAGGGGGCAGCGGCGTGGAATTCGACATTTTGGAACCTAGCAAAAGTAAATACCTAAATGGAAGATTGGGCCCCAGCCTGCAAGGCTTTGAACTGATCCTTGCCTATATTAGCGGCACGTTCAACAGCCGGCCGAGCGCCGACGCGCTTGAACCAGGCCCGCAAATGACTGAATTCCTTCAGATCTATGCCATAGGCCTTGTAGCCGCGAATCCAAGGCCAGCAGGCCATATCGGCAATGGAATAGTTCCGGGCTAAAAAGTCCCGGTCCACCAACTGGGTGTTCATAACATCGTACAACCGGATAACTTCATCGGTGTAGCGTTTAATGGCGTAGTCAATTTTATCAGCCTTGTAATTGCGGAAGTGCGCCGCCTGACCGGCCATGGGACCCAATCCCGCCATCTGCCAAAACAGCCACTGTTCAACATCGCTGCGCTGGCGTTGCCCGATTGGATAAAAGCGGCCCGTTTTGTTGCCCAGATACTGCAGTATTGCGCCAGATTCAAAGATCGAAATAGCGACGTTATCCGGGCCATCAGGGTCCAGGATGGCGGGCATACGGCCGTTGGGCGACAACGCCAGGAAGGAAGATTTAAACTGTGCCTTTTGTGATAAATCGACCCAATTGAGGTCATATGGCAGTTCGCATTCTTCCAGCATGATAGCGATTTTCCAGCCATTGGGGGTGGGCCAGAAATGCAATTCAATGGGCGCCATATTTCATTTTCCTGAGTTGCCACGTCCATTAGGCGGACCTCAAATACTGTCCTTTGTTATGGTAGAATTCGTTAAATTCCGCAAGCAGCAGGGCAGATCAAAGAAAATAGGCGTTGCAGTCTTCAATATCCAATTAGCATCATGCGCACACGGCTTTCCGGACATCCGCTATGGGACTTGGTGCGGTTAGTCTGGCCGCAAATTGTATGACATCCTAAGATACTTGTGAAATGGGAGGATCGTATGGACCTTGGCGTAATGTTGACCCAGGAACGAATTGACACAATGGTCGGTGTAGGCGCCTGGCCAAACAAAATCGTTTTGAATTACCTCGACGCCACCTTAGTCCAAGATCCGGAACTACCGGCGATCACTGACTACAATGGAGAAACCGGACAAAGCACATCGATCAGCTACGGCCAACTGGACCGGCTGTCTCGTCGCCTGGGCCTGGCCCTGATCAATTACGGTATCCAGGCTGGTGATGTCGTCTCTGTGCAATTACCCAATTGGTGGCAATTCATCGCAATGCACCTGGCCTGTGCCCGTATTGGGGCCATCACCAACCCGCTGATGCCTATATTCCGCGAACGGGAATTGACCTACATGCTCGGTTTTGCCGAAAGCAAGATGATGATTGCACCTGATCGTTTCCGTGGGTTTGAATATAAACCTATGATGGAGGGCATTCGTGGCGAACTGCCCCATCTGGAACATATTTTTTATATCGACGGTAAGGGTTCGGATGATTTCGCGACCATCCTGCTGACAGAGGCATTGGAAGACCGTGCTGGTGCCAACGAAACCCTTGCGGCGCGTCGACCCGGCCCCAACGATGTTAACGAAGTAATTTATACTTCCGGCACGACTGGACAGCCTAAGGGCGTCATGCACACCGCCAACAGCACTTATGGCCATTTGGGCAGTTGGATTGAACATCTCAATCTCAAGCAAAATGACAAGATCTTCATGGCATCCCCCCTGGCCCACCAAACCGGATTCTTATACGCTATTCTTCAGCCCATCATGCTGGGGGCTGAGGTGGTTTTGCTCGACCGATGGGATGCCCCTGTAGGGGTCGAGCTGATCCAGAAGCACGGCTGCACCTTCACCATGGGAGCGACGCCATTCCTCAGCGACATCGTCGAGATGCCGAACGTACAGGATTTCGATTTGTCCAAGCTGCATACCTTTGCATCAGCCGGCGCACCTATTCCGCCGGCATTGGTGCAAAAAGCAGCGGCAAATTTTTCTTTCAAGGTTTTGTCGGGCTGGGGCATGACAGAATGCGCCGCCTCCACCATCTGTGATCCCAATGATCCCGACGAAAAGGTCTGGACATCTGACGGCGCACCCCTGCCACATACGGAAGTGAGAATTCAACGGCATGACGGCACTAGTGCAGGTTACGGCGAGGAGGGATTATTGGAAGTGCGCGGTGCGCCTATGTTCGTGGGTTATCTGAAAAAGCCGGAGTTATATGGCACCGACGTGGACGGTTGGTTTGACACCGGAGATCAGGCCTTTTTGCACCCCGATGGTTATATCCGAATTACGGGTCGGGCCAAGGATATAATTATCAGGGGTGGCGAGAATATCCCCGTAGTCGAGGTAGAGGACGTGCTGTACCGGCACCCTGCGGTAGCGGAGGTTGCTGTGGTCGGGGTTCCTGACAACCGCCTGGGCGAACGAGGTTGTGCCTTTATCACCTTGCAGGCTGGCGGCAAATTGGCGCTGGACGAGATGATCCGCTATCTAGATGAAAAGGGAACGGCCAAACAGTATTGGCCGGAATTTTTGGAAATCATCAAGGAAATGCCCCGTACTCCCAGCGGTAAAGTTCAAAAGTTTAAGTTGCGAGAAATGGCCAAGTCCCTAGCCCGTAATCCTGCCTAAATCGGACCGGGGTAACCCGTCAACAGACCCAAAGACGCCGCGGCAGGACGGATAATGCGGACAGCCTATCTACAGCTGTTGGGCAGCGGTCCAGTAGCACTATTCGTGCACACCCTCATCGGCACCGAGTAGCCTCAAATCATACCATTTGCAATAAAATCAAATGTGACGCTATCATTTAGCCACAACCGCAGCTACATGATAGTCTGCGATTATGTCTAGTATTTAGGAAGATCCGTTCAGTGGTGTAACAGTAAAGAGAGACAAAAGACATCAGTTGGCCGACTACATGAGCGTACGCAGCGCTAGGGGCACAAATGATTGTATATCCGACTACACCAGTTCGAAACCAGTGCGTCAGTCTTGCCTTTCACAAGATCGCTTTTTCGCCTGAGGAATGTCAGGCACTCATTAATTCCGTGGACCAGTCAGCCTGGATGGAAGGCAAGGTAGGCGGTCATGGAAAGCTCGGGGAATTTTTGGAGGTTCCCGAAGCCCGCAGCTGCCGGGAACAGCAATTGCCCATCGACGCCAACGGCTATCCCATCAATCGAATTGTTCAGCAACTTTGCCAGGCAAATTCAGATGGCTGGAAATTCGAACTATCCGGTCTAGTGGGCGACGACATGCCATACATTATGCGTTATGACGCCGATGGTCGCGGGCACAACGATTGGCACGTGGATATTGGGCAGGCGGCAAATGCGTCACGGAAACTAGCCTTTACGGTGCAGCTATCGGACCCAGACAGCTATGACGGCGGCGATCTGAGCTTTCATAATATGCAGGTCGACGCGCAAGTGGTCCGCAAACTGGGCAACATGACGATATTTCCCACATATTGGCTGCATCGGGTTTCTCCTATAACTCGTGGCAGTCGCTTTGCCATAGTCGGCTGGGTGCATGGACCAAGCTTTCGTTAAGTGTGCAACATGCTGGCAGCAAAGATCCCAAAAAACCTGATTAATTTTACATAAAGCTATAATTGTTGATGAACATGAGATACTTGATAATTGTCATACCGCTGTTGTTTTCAGCTTGCGGCACGCCCACTCCGACACCCTTCATGACAGGCTTTTGTCTAGAAAATCCCTCTGTGGGAATCCCTACCGGTTGCGAGAGCATTCAACAGATCGACGCCGGCGATTTCTAGACAGGGTAATCGAGGCTGGGCGATTGTATTGATATTAATTTTGAACGCCTCCATCTCGGATTAGTCCTTAACAAATTGTCTGAATAGTTGCTCCGGGGGGTCGACCCGAAGGGCACCGGCGCACCTCCCAACCAATTCGTTTGGTCCCATGTAAGCCTCCGACCTAGAGCCGTCCCGGGCTAACCTTCTGAAAACTGGCCATGTCGGCCCTCGCCGGCAGCGAACCGGGCGGCGCCTGATTGGGCCTCCGTCGCTTTTGCGGCCTGAGATTGTTGTTTCTCGCGGTCGATCGCTTCCACCAGGACAAGCCCGGATTGTTCATACGCCGATTGTCGGTCCGAACGCAATGCGATCTGCGGAAAACCGGCAATCTGATGCGCTAGACCCTGCGCCATCGTCAGTGTTTCACCTAATGGCGCTTTGCGTGTTGCCAAACCCCATTGTATCGCTTCGTCTGCGCCCACGCCGCGGCCCGTGATCAGCATATCCAAAGCGCGTGACTGACCAATCAGACGGGGCAAGCGCACCGTCGTGCCGTCACTCATTGGCACACCCCAGCGGCGGCAAAAGACACCAAACATAGCGCTGTCGTCTACTACGCGAATATCGCACCACAAGGCTATGCCCAACCCCCCCGCTACCGCATGTCCCTCTACGGCCGCGATCACCGGCTTAGACAAGGTGTGATGGGTAGGCCCCTCCGGATCGCCGGCCCAGGCCACGTAATCGGGACTGTCCGCCACCTCTTCCAAATCTGCTCCAGCGCAAAACGCGCCCCCCACGCCCGTCAAAACAGCCGCTAGTTGCTCCTTATCGTCGTCAAAATTCTGCAAGGCCTGCCCGAGGCCCCGAGCCGCTTCGTTATCCAGGGCATTGCGGACCTCGGGGCGATTTATCACGACTGTCGTGACAGTTTCCTTGGTGGTCACCAGAATTTTTCCGTTGGCATAGTCTTTCATCGGTTCAATCCCTTTTTTTCGTCGGAACCGGCAACGCCATAGCGAGCATAATGCCACCTATAGCCACGGCAAGATAAACCAGGAACCCGACAGCAATGCCCTCTATGGTCGCCCCTCGGTCGATCAGCCACCCCAGTATAAAAGGGGATAGGGCCGACGCGCCCACGCTCGTAGAAATCACCATGGCGCGGATCGCGCCCAAGTGGAGGACCCCATAAAATTCTGGCCAGGCAGCGCCCACCAGGGTCTGACCGCTGCCACTGGTCAGACCCATGAACAGGGTCAGTGCAATCGCGGAGAGCGGATGGTCAAAACACACAATAGTTAGACAAGTCAGGACCAGAGGGTAGAGGTAGTAAGGCAGCAAATGCCGCGCCCCGAACCGGTCGATTAGCGGGCCAAATGCGAGGTTCGATCCGATGGCCCCCACCGTGTAGGCAACGAAGGCCGAAGCCATCCAGGCCATGGTCCATCCCTTGGCTGCAGCCAAATGAGCCTGGTGAAAAAACAACCCGGTAGTTATGAAAGACGGCGCGGTGATTGCGATACAAATCAAATAAAACCTCGGGTCCCGCAATACCTCGGCCCGACTCCATTGCCTCCTGCGATGCTGCGAGACCGTGGCGCCCGCCTCGCCCTCTGTCTGGGCCACAAATGTTTTGTGCCGGACGCTATGGCCCTTTAGCAACCAAAGCAAAAGCGGTATTAAAAATACTCCTAGAGCTAAAGCAATAACTCCCCAGGCCATGCGCCAGCCTAACTCCCCCGTCAACCAAACTGCCAACCCGGGAAACACCGCTACTCCTAGAGGAAATCCTAGAATTGAGACGGAAACAGCACGGCCCCGCTCGGTCTCAAAATATCGACCCATGGCGGTTATGGCCGTATGGCTCATCAATCCCTGTCCGCTCAACCGCAGCGCAAAGATTGCGAGTGCCAGGGCCCAAGCGGCCGGCACTGCGGCCATGAAAGCGCAGGCCAGGATAAGGGCCATGGACACGCCCACGGTGACCCAGCGCAGATCAAATCGGTCGATCAGTTTGCCGGCCCAGATCAGGATGAACCCACTGGCGGCAGTACCGATCATGTAATAACCACCAAACCCGCCGTGACTGAGATCAAATTCAGCCCGAATATCCGGACCGAATACGGCGATGAAAAACGTCTGGCCGAAGGCTGAAAAGAAAGCTACGAGAATGCCGAAACTTAAGAAACGGCAATTTTTGAGCAGAAACCGTAAATAGTTCATGGATACTTAGAACTGTCCTCCGCCGGCGCATCTGATACAAGTTGCCACCGCCGGATCAAGCTCCAGACGAGCCGGCGCTATCTCTTCGTCACACTTGATGCAATAGCCATAGTCGCCGCCATCCAGGCGTTTCAGGGCCGCCTCAATTCGTTGCAGCTCCGCAGTCCGGCGGCGTTCGGATTCCAATGCCATGGCCTGACCCTGAAGGGCATCCATACGCGAAAGACGTCCCACCTTGCTTTGATCCAGTTCTACAGGTTCACGACTATCCTGTGTGCTGTCTGACAACGTCCGCAGTTCAGCGCGCCGGTCCGTAAGCCGAGCCGAAATTGCCGCAAAATCGATGTTCTGGTCCCTTTCATTCATAGTCGCTTCATAGCAGTCTGATGTAATTCTGCCCAGCGGCAGAACCGCTTTGCAAACCCGCAGCAAAGAGCCATCGATCCCATCGGTATAACAGAACATTTGCCGCTCATGATTTTGCGGTAACAAAATGCGATCGGGGACGAACGTTATCGCCTGCTAGGAATAGAGCTGCAGAGTACTCTGGGTCATCATCCAACGGGCAATCGTTAATCACTGGCGGAGTAGGTCCCGCGACGGAACCTGCTAAGGCGTCCTCGCATATTGTGGTGGACCAACCTGGCATTTTCAAACGGTCGCTTCCTATATGGATTGGGCCGACCACACGGCCCCGTTGGAATAAGTCTCGTCCCCGTCGCAGGATCCGTACCAGCGCAGCAGATCTGTCATGGTAACATTCTGGAGAAAGAAC
>CAJWZI010000053.1 GCA_913049615.1 uncultured Alphaproteobacteria bacterium
GCTATTAGTCGTGTTAGGTTGCCGTCAGATGAATACAGATGCTTCAAATAGCCCGGTCCTGGCGGCGGTGCGCGAGCCGGCCCTTGGTGAAACAGAGATCGGTGGTTATCGTGCACCGCCAGGAAATTTGGAGGCGGAGCAGGCTCTCCTAGGCGCTATACTGGTCAACAACGACGCGGCATCCAAGGTCACGGATTTTCTTCAGCCGGAACATTTTCAGGAACCGGGCCATCATCGTATCTTCGCCGCTGCCCTGAAGTTAATCGAACGGGGCCAGATCGCAAATCCGGTCACCCTGAAATACTACTTCGAACAAGACGAGGCCTTGACCGAAGTGGGTGGCGCCCAGTATCTAGCCCGTTTGGCCGGTGCCGCTGTCACAGTGATAAACGCCGAACATTACGCGCGGGCGATCTTTGATCTGGCCCTGCGCCGGGGCCTAATCCAAATCGGTGAGGCAGTGGTCAACCAAGCCTATGATGCCGACGTGGATATCGAGGCGAAGGACCAGATCGAAGAGGCGGAGCAGGAATTGTTCCAGCTAGCCGAACATGGCCAGGCGGATCGGGGTCTGCAGAATTTTGACTACGTCCTGGCCTCGGCTATCAACATGGCTGAGGCGGCATTTCACCGGGATGGTCAGATGATGGGCGTGGCAACTGGCCTAATTGATCTGGACCAGAAATTGGGTGGGTTGCATCCTTCCGATTTGATTGTTTTGGCCGGTCGGCCGGCCATGGGCAAATCGGCCCTGGCGACAAACATTGCCTTTCATGCCGCCCACAACATAAAACGAAATCGCTTAGAAAGCGGGGAGGATAAAATCGTCGATGGCGCGGTCGTGGCGTTCTTCAGCTTGGAAATGTCGGCCGAGCAATTGGCTACACGCCTGTTGGCGGAACAGGCGCGAATTGGCTCTGAAAAAATTCGGCGCGGTGAAATTTCTTCCGACGAGTTTTCCCGGCTCGTGTCCGCCAGCCAAGCGATCGAACAAGCCCCGCTTTACATTGATGACACCCCAGCATTAACTGTATCGGCCTTGCGAACCAGGGCCCGGCGTCTAAAACGGCAACATGATCTGGGCCTGGTGGTTGTCGATTATTTACAATTGTTGCGAGGCACGGGGCGGTATAACGAAAACCGTGTCCAGGAAGTTTCGGAAATCACACAAGGCTTGAAAGCTTTGGCCAAGGAATTAGACATTCCGGTTCTGGCACTCTCCCAACTTTCCCGTCAGGTCGAAGCGCGGGAAGACAAACGCCCCCTGCTGTCGGACCTTAGGGAATCGGGCTCAATCGAGCAGGATGCCGATGTGGTAATGTTTGTCTACCGGGAAGAGTATTATCACGAGCGTAAGCAACCCGAGCCCGACACCCCGGACCATGCAAAGTGGTTAGTGGAGGCAGAACAAATTCACGGTATCGCCGAAGTGATCATCGGAAAGCAGCGGCATGGCCCTACTGGCACCGTGCGCCTTCAATTCGAGCGGGAATTCACTAAATTTTCCAACTTGGAGGCGGCAGGGCGTTTCCCCGATGTCAAATACTAGTCCCGCCGCCAAACAGGCGGGTGCGATCCTGGAAATCGATTTGGGTGCCCTCAGGGCCAATTACCAAAATTTAAAAAAACAGACCGAGCCAGTGGAATGTGCCGCCGTATTGAAAGCTGACGCATATGGCTTGGGAGTGGCACAAGTGGCGCCAGTCTTGGCCGCCTCAGGCTGCCGCACATTTTTTGTGGCCCATTTGTGCGAAGGCATTGGCCTGCGACAGGTCCTAGGTGCTGCAGCTAATATATATATCCTGAACGGGCCATTACCCAAAACAGAGGATGATTTTCTGGCACATGATCTGATCCCGGTATTAAATTCACCGGGTCAATTGGAACAATGGACACGATTGGCTAAGGAGCGGACGCAAATCCTGCCCGCTGGATTGCACATCGACACCGGTATGTCTCGACTGGGGCTGACGGCCGCAGAGGCGAAACTCGTGACGAACACGCCGTCATATATGGACGGTATAGAGCTTCGATTTGTCGCTTCTCATTTGGCTTGCGCCGATGATCCTGACAACCCTTTGAATGAAGAACAGCGTGTAGCTTTTCAAGACCATATGGCGTATCTAAATCCGATACGCGGGTCACTGGCCAATTCGTCCGGCATATTTTTGGGTTCAGACTACCACTACGATCTGGTGCGGCCCGGAATTGCCCTATTTGGCGGAAATCCAACGCCAACGGAATTCAATCCTATGGCCGAAGTAGTCCATCTGCGGGGCAAGATCATCCAGGTGCGGGAAATTGATACTCCCCAAAGCGTTGGCTACGGTGCCACCTATCGAGTTGCAGGCCCTCGGCGGATCGCCACAGTACCCGTAGGCTATGCTGATGGCTATCTGCGCGCCTTGTCCGCAAAGGGAAAGGCGAGTATTGCCGGCGTATCGGTACCAATCGTAGGGCGCGTTTCAATGGACCTGATCACGCTGGATGTCACCGATGTGCCGGAGGGCAGTGTTCAACCAGGGGCCTGGGCCGATCTAATAGGCGGTGAAGGTCCCAGTTTGGATGACATTGCGACCCGAGCTGGAACCATTGGATACGAGATCCTGACCTCACTTGGCGCACGTTTTCACCGCCAGTACTTGGAAGCTGAGGAAGGGTGGTTCCATGCCTAATCACTTGGCTGTGGTCGGGCGCGTCTTCCCAACCTTTTTGGCTACCATTGGCCGGCTAGCGATGTTCACAGGCAAATCGGTTGTCGCTGTTGCGACACCGCTATTCTATTGGCGCCTCTGTCTACAGCAGATGATGACCATCGGTTATTTTCCGTTGCCTGTGGTGGGAATGACTGCCCTGTTCACGGGTGCGGTGCCGGCTTTGCAGCTCTATTTGGGGTCGGGCCATTGCGACGGAGCCAGACATCATTTTTTTGACGAACCGACTGCGGCTCTAGATCCGATCATGGGCGATGTGATCAACAATCTGATCACCGAATGCGTCCGAGACCTGGGCGCTACCACCCTAACCATCAGCCACGATATGTCCTCCGCTTGCACTATCGCGGACCGGGTTGCCATGCTGTACGAAGGTGAAATCATCTGGACCGGCGGTGTCGACCAGATAGATCATTGCAGCAATGAATTAGTTGATCAGTTTATTCATAGGCGCGAGCACGATTCCTTCGCGCTGGAGGTTGCCTAACGATGGTCCGAGCAGTAGAACGGTTCGTCTGTCAAAGCTGTGGTGCCACACACGGCAAATGGTCTGGCCGCTGCTCGGCTTGTGGAGATTGGAATACCATTACGGCGGAGGCCGCGCCCCCCACCCCACCAAAAGGTCTGGGAGCTGGTAACGGGCGCGTGCTTGATTTCCGCAAGCTTAACCAACATAAGGAAAATGAAGGGTCGCGCACCGCTTCAGGTCTGGGCGAGTTCGACCGAGTGTGCGGCGGCGGTCTGGTGCCAGGATCCACTATTCTAATCGGCGGTGATCCGGGAATCGGTAAATCCACCATTTTGCTTCAGGTCGTAGCGGGGCTGGCCAATAATAGTGTGAAGTGTGCTTATGTCTCTGGCGAGGAAGCCCCGGCGCAAGTCCGCATGCGGGCCAAGCGGTTGGGCCTGGATGGCGCGCCGCTGGACCTGGCGGCCGCAACGTCCGTGCGGGACATTGTTGCCACCATGGCCGGAGAGGACGCGCCCAATGTGATGGTCATAGATTCCATTCAGACCATGTATGTGGACACAGTGGAAGCAGCACCGGGCACGGTCAGCCAGGTTCGCACCTCGGCCCAGGAATTGATCCGTGCAGCTAAACAACGGGATATTTGCCTTCTGCTGGTGGGCCATGTGACCAAAGATGGACTGATTGCCGGGCCGCGGGTGCTCGAACACATGGTGGACAGTGTGCTGTATTTCGAAGGAGAGCGAGGCCATCAATTTCGTATCCTGCGGGCCGTGAAAAATCGTTTCGGCCCCACGGATGAAATAGGCGTATTCGAAATGAGTGATGGTGGCCTGATGGAGGTCACAAATCCATCCGCTCTGTTCCTGGCCAATAGGTTTGAAAACGGCGAAATTTGGGGCAGTGCGGTGTTTGCAGGCCTGGAAGGCAGCCGTCCCTTATTGGTAGAAATTCAGGCTCTTGTTGCGCCATCGTCCCCTGGTTCGTCCCGGCGCACGGTAGTGGGATGGGACAATAGCCGGCTGGCTATGGTGCTGGCAGTTCTTGACGCCCGTTGCGGTCTCGGCTTAGTGGACCATGACGTTTATTTGAACGTCGCCGGTGGGCTACGAATTGCGGAACCAGCGGCGGATTTGGCCGTTGCAGCAGCGCTGGTCTCTTCTATGATGGAGGTGCCTATACCTGTTGGGACAGTCTTGTTTGGTGAAATCAGCCTATCCGGCGAGGTTCGGCCCGTCGCGCAATCGGATCTGCGCCTGAAGGAAGCAGCAAAGCTGGGCTTCAGCAAGGCCCTGACACCGCCAGCCCGCAGGGGCCGCCAAACAACCCTGGAGGTGGGGGAAATTGCCCGCCTAATAGAGTTGGTGGAACTATTTGCTGCAGACGGCGTGAAGGCCGTATAGATCGTCGATGTTGAGCGAATTTTCTATAAATTTTGTCGACCTTGTGATAATGGCGTCGCTGTTGATCTCAGGCCTTTTGGCGTTGAGCCGCGGCTTTGTGAAGGAAGTGCTGTTCATCGCCGGTTTGGTCTTGGCTGCGTTCGCGGCTCTGACCTGGTTTCCTTCGGTTCAACTGTTCTTGGAACACTATATTGGCCAAGCTTTGATCGCTGGTTCCATTGCATTTGTGGTGATTTTTGTCTCGGTATTGACCGCAGCGTCGTACCTTTCGTCGGCTATTTCGCGCCGCGTTCGTGGCAGCGAGATAGGCATATTGGATCGTTCGCTGGGATTCCTGTTCGGTTTGGCGCGGGGTGCCTTGGTGATTGCCTTGGCGTATCTTTTGCTGGTGCAGTTTTACCCCGCATTGTTGCAAGAAAAAGAATTGCGCACGGCGCGGGCTATGCCGGCGGTCGAATATTCTGCTCGTTTGCTAGCCCGCCTGTTGCCCAAGCACATTGGCGAGAGCTTGGACAAAATAGGTGAATTGAGCCGCATGGGCGCGCAAAACTTTGAATCCTCATTGGATAACACGATCAAAGCCGGCAAGGCGGCCGAAAAGTTGAAGGATGTGACCACGGGTACAGACAAGCATGGAGATAGCGGCTATACCCGGGGTTCGCGCGAGGATATGAACCGCCTAATTCAGAACCGGACGGACAATTGAAACAGCGCTCTATACAAGACCGAAAGGTGCAGGCTCCGGGGATGGAACTGACGACACATCCCTATTTGGTCGATTCGGCCAATAACGACAAATTTCACGAGGAATGCGGCGTCTTTGGTATTATAGGCAGTCCTGACGCCGCTGCTCATACGGTCTTGGGGTTGCACGCGTTGCAGCATAGAGGTCAGGAAGCCGCCGGTATAGTTAGTCACGACCGGGGACAGTTCTATTCCCATCGCAGCCTGGGCCACGTAGGCGACAATTTCAATTCAGAGGCCGTAATCTCCAGCCTACCAGGCGATGCGGCCTTGGGTCACAATCGTTATGCCACCACCGGCGAGACCATCCTGCGCAACGTACAGCCGCTCTTCGCCGAGTTGCAGTCGGGCGGCTTCGCCATTGGCCACAACGGCAACCTGACTAACGCGGGCACCTTGCGCAGCCAGTTGGTGCAGCGGGGCTGTATCTTCCAATCCACTATGGATTCTGAAGTGATTATTCACCTGATCGCTACCTCGTCCTACCGTGACCTTCTGGACAAGATTGTTGATGCTTTGCACGCCGTGGTCGGCGCCTATAGCTTGGTGGCCATGACCGACGATAGATTGATCGGGGTGCGCGATCCCATAGGTGTGCGACCGTTAATTCTGGGACGCCTTGACGGTGCGCCAATATTGACCTCGGAAACCTGCGCTCTGGATATCATAGGTGCCGATTTCGTAAGAGAGATTGATCCAGGCGAGATGGTGGTCTGTGACCGTGACGGAATCGAAAGTCTTAGTCCTTTTCCAACGGCCAAATCCCGTCCCTGTATTTTCGAATATGTGTATTTTTCCCGTCCCGATAGCATCACCAATGGCCGCTCAATTTATTCCGTGCGCAAGGCCATTGGCGCCCAGCTAGCGCGAGAGAACGTAGTTGAGGTAGATGTGGTTATCCCCGTGCCAGATTCTGGTACCCCCGCTGCCATTGGTTATGCCGAGAAGGCAGGCGTGCCGTTCGAACTGGGTATCATCCGCAACCATTATGTGGGCCGGACGTTCATCGAGCCGTCGCAGAATATTCGGAACTTCGGCGTCAAGTTAAAGCACAACGCCAACCGGGCTGAGATCGAAGGTCGGCGCGTTGTCCTGGTGGATGATTCCATAGTTCGCGGCACAACATCGAAAAAGATCGTACAAATGGTGCGTGATGCAGGCGCGGCAGAGGTTCACATGCGCATCGCCTCCCCACCTACGGCGCATCCCTGCTATTACGGCATTGACACACCTAGCCGGGAGGAACTGATGGCCGCGCAACTAGATGTTGATGCCATGGCCAAGCAGATCGGTGTTGATAGCCTGGCATTTATCTCTATCAATGGACTTTACCAGGCGGTGGGCAGCGCCAACCGGGATGTTGTTGAACCACAATATTGCGACGCCTGTTTCACTGGTGAATATCCAGTTTCTTTAGTTGATTTGGCGCAGGGACGATTGCCCACACAATTGTCATTGCTTGCAGAACATAGTTGAGTAGGTGCTCATGGGTGAACGATTGAAAGGCCGACTGGCCGTGATAACCGGCGCCTCGCGTGGTGTTGGCGCCGCCATCGCGAAGGCTTATGCAGGGGAAGGGGCGCACGTGATCCTTGTGTCCCGCAACTCTAGCGCGCTGGAGGAACTGGACGATCAGATCAAGCTGAAAGGTGGCCCGGCGACTTTGGTGCCCATGGACCTGACGGATTTCGATACTATCGATAATCTGGGCAAGCAGATTTTCGATCGTTGGGGTAAATTAGATATTTTAGTCGGCAACGCAGCTATCCTGGGCGACTTGTCGCCGGTAGGACATATCCGGCCCGAGGTCTGGCAACGTACATATGATCTAAACGTCACCGCTAATTACCGACTGATCCGTTCAATGGACGTCCTGCTGCGTCGCTCCGAAGCGGGCCGTGCCTTATTTATTACCTCGGGAGCGTCACGCACGTTGCCTCCCTATTGGGCCTTATACGCCTCCACAAAAGCGGCCCTGGACGCCATCGCCCTGACTTATGCTAAGGAGACGCAAAAATCTAATGTGCGGGTTAATGTGGTCAATCCCGGCCCAACACGGACAAGTATGCGTGCGGCGGCCTTCCCCGGCGAGGATTCGGAAAAACTACCGCGGCCCGAGCATGTTTCCGAAACTATGATCCGGTTGGCAATGCCGGAATTCACCGACAGCGGCCTGTGGATCGCTGCCGACGCCCAGACAAAGGCGCCAGGGGACGATCAATTTGTCCATTAATCCCTAGGTTTCGTGTCGGCATCCGGTACCAGCCGTTCCAGCAATTCGTAGGACTGCGCGCCCTCCACATCCAAGTCCAAGGCCGCGACGATCATTAATACTTCCTCTACGTCGCCCACGGCGATGTTATCTATGAAATAGGCACGGTAAAGGCCTCCATGCATCGCTTCTACCCCCTGTTGGGCATCGTTGGGCATCGGCCCATTTGCGCAGTACCTAGGTCAGACGGCTGTTGTAGGTATGGGTGCGTTTGGCGAATTAACTGTCCAAACCCGGTCAATCCAGCGCGGCAACGCGTTGATT
>CAJWZI010000054.1 GCA_913049615.1 uncultured Alphaproteobacteria bacterium
CCGTAGGTCCCAGGGCCGTGTGGCGGTGGTGATGGGAGACGAGGCAAAACGCTTAGGCAAATAGTGCGCTCATTCGCCAGGTATTTCCGACATACGCAACTGCTCCACATAAAGTCCCAAAGCAACAGAATTCTTGAATTAGCCACTTCCGTACTTGTTCTGCCGAGGTGCCAGGCATTCGAATTCGCAAATTTACCTTTTTGCGCCAAGGGAAATACAGCGGATGGACGCGAGCGCAACAGGTTTTGTCCCAGTGGCCACAACAAATCCATTCTGCGGGTTTCAACAGACCCCATCACTTCGGCATAACTTCAAAATCTGCGAGAAACTCGGCGGAAAGTTTGCTAACCAGCAGTTGTTTGAGTTGAGGTTAACTGCATACAATTTGATAATTCCAAACGCGAAAACAGGGCTAATTTACGCGGTAATTTTTTCTGCCTCACGCAAACTGGCAATCATAGAAGTACGGCGCAGGTATTCTTGGGTCTTATCTTTATCGGACGTAACTTCGGCGAGAAAATCCCGAAAGGCTTTGCGCGCCTCGGGTGTTTTGGCTTCAAGATTCTGTTTGTTACGGATGGTGTGGGTGTTGACGTAGTCGAGGGCAATGGGGCGTCGCTGAGCCTCGTACAATTTTAAATAGGTTTCCGGCTTCTCCCCGTGCCATACGGCAGAAATTTTTTCTGCGAGATTTACGGCATCATGAATTCCACCATTCATGCCCATGCCACCAAGAGGATTGTTAATATGGGCGGCGTCACCAGCGATGAATACGCGACCCTGGCGGTAGTGTTTCGCCACGCGCTGATGCACTCGGTAAAGGGTGGTATGGCGATACTCGTAGGTTTCCGGCATCCCGTACACCCACTGCATACGACGCTCAATGTCTTTGGGATCAAATATGTCCTCTTCCAATTCTTCCGGTTGCGTCGGCAACAAAACCCGCCACATGCCCGGCACCTTGAGCAGGAAGAACCATTGTTCAGGATCGGCAAAATAGTTGACCAGGGACAAATCCGACATCACCAATTCAAACGAAAACGGCGTCGAAACGACAAGAAATCGCTCGTCCCAGGTAAATCCCTCAAAGGGAATGTTTAGCGTCTGACGCACGACACTGTTGGCGCCTTCCGCGCCGATCAGCCAACGGCCTGAGAAGGACTTTTCGCCGTCAGGTGTATCGATAATCGCCGTGACCTGATTGTCGTGCTGACGAACGCCGGTGATGGCGTAGCTGAAATGGATATCCGCCGCGCCCCTCTCCTGCAACCAATTATACAGCAAATGATTCAACTTAAACTGTTCGCACTGCACCCGGAACGGGTGGTCCGTATCTCCGCCAAGAAGCCCAAAATCAAACTCCGCTAGGCAGCCCTCATGGCGGTCACGGAATTGGAATTTAGGGGCGATCAAGCCCTGCTCGATCAATCCCTGACTGGCGCCAAATGGCGCTAGCATATCCAAAGTGGGTGGATGAAAGGTGGAGGCCCGCAAGTTCTCGGGCAATTTCGCCTCCGCCTCAAAAATCGTAACGGGGATGCCCCTGTTTACCAAATAAGCCGCCGCGCTAAGGCCTACCGGGCCAGCACCAGCAATTAATACAGACTGCTCGTTCATATCTACGGCGCCGTCCAGCCACCGTCGACCATGATCGTGGTGCCGGTAATCAACGCTGCCGCGGGCGAGGCAAGAAACACAACAGCACCAACAACATCTTCAATCTTGCCAATACGTCCCATTGGGATACGGGATGTAAGCTCGGCCGCCACCTCCGGATCAGCGAGGCGGTCTTTCATCATAGGCGTCGCGATAGCAGTAGGGCCAACCGCGACCACACGAATGTTCCTGGGCGCCAGTTCCACGGCAGTGGACTTGGTCAAACCGTCGATAAAATGTTTGGTGCCGGAATAGATAGAGAAACCTGGCCGGCCCACCTTGCCGAACGTGGAAGAGAGATGAATGATTACGCCGCCGCCGTGGCAATCCATGATGCGGGCGGCGGCCTGTGCCACCAAAAAGGCGGCACGAACGTTCAGGTTTAACATCAGGTCCAAGGTTTCTGCATCCGCCTTCAAAAAACCCATGGGCACGCTAGTACCTGCATTGTTTACCAGGATATCCAGACGTTCGATCCCTTCAAAAGCTGCTGTGACGGCATCCTGATCCGTGATATCGCAGGGAATGGCCCTGGCGCAGCGACCCATGGCCTCAATTTCGGCCACCACTTCGGCAATCTCGCTCTCGGTGCGGCTCATGGCGATAACTTCAGCGCCCGCCTCCGCCAACGCCAAAGCACAACCGCGACCAATGCCTCTGCCGGCCCCTGTAACCAGCGCCACCTGGCCGTCGACCCGCATGGAAGGCAGCACTGTTTGTTGGTCAGTCATATCCTCCAAATCACACCACTTCAGAAACCACCACGTTCAACAACACCTGGCGACGCTCTTCCCGAACCATCTTTACCGCACGAGACAACGCATCTGGAAGCGCGTCGGGGCTGGAGATCCGCTCCCCGTAACCGCCGCAGGACTGGATAATCTGTTCATAATCCGGTGCGGGGTCGATGCGGGACAGCGGTATATCATTTCCGCTTAGTGCCTTGCCATCGGGGTACATGGCTTTGGTAGCGCGACGCACCGCTCCCCAACCGTGGTTGTTGACGATGATGAACAGGATGGGCAGATCGTAAGTCCGGCCGCAATAATGCGCCGCCAGGGGATTTCCAAAGAAATAGCTGCCATCACCTATTGTGGCGATAATCAGATCATTGGGCGCTGCGAGCTTGGCGCCTAGAGCCGCGCCCAAGCCCCAACCCAAACCACCCGCAGGGCTAGGTCCAAAATAACGGCCAGGCTTATTGATGCCCGCATGCATGGGTACAACACCCATTTCGTTAACTAAAATGGTATTGTCATCAAGATATTCGCCAACACATTTGGCCAGCCAGGCAGGGTGGATCGGTTCAGCAGTTTTGGCCTTGTCACCTACCATCTGCCATTTATCACGCACGTCCTGCCGGGCATCGGCGACCCTTGACCGCCTTGCCTTGATTACGCTGGATTCTGTAGCCGCCATGGCCTTGTTCAATTGCTGCAAGGCCGCTGATGGATCCGCTGCAATGGATAAAACAGCGGGGAAGCTGCGAATGGGATAGCGGCTAAACAGAGGGTCTTGGGCGAGATGAATGACCTTGGCGTCAGGATGAACCGGATCGGTGGCCGGTATCCACGGTACATCGCAATCCAACACAAGAACCGCGTCCGCCTGCGCAAGATGGGGTGAGGCCTCGTAATCCAGATGCATTGGATGATCGTTACCTAAGCATAAATAACGCGGTACATGAGTAATCACGGGAATGGAATATTCATCCGCCAATTCCGCCAGACTTTCCGCTGCCGCAACCGATTTTCCCACGTCGGATGTGATGATCAAGGGGTTTTGGGCAGCCATCAAAATCGTAGCGGCCTGCTCGATTTGCTTGGGATCGGGATAGGCTATCCCCGTAGGTGCGGCGCGACGTGGCGCGGAAGATGGGGTGGCTGGCGCAGCTAGCACCTCCCGCGGAATGGACAAATAAACCGCGCCCGGAATGTCTGATTGGCTTATTGTCAGCGCACGATCGATCACCGCGTTAACCTCTTCAGGAACGCGTAATTCATAGTCCCACTTCACCAACTCTCGCAGCATGCCGGCCTGATCGAATAACTCCTGCGCCCAGTGGATATGGCGGCTGCGGGTGCCTGAGGCCAGGCCCGAATGTTCCGACCACGGTGTACGTCCGGCCATCAGCAGCAAAGGAATGTTGGTGCGATAGGCATTGGTCAATGCACAAATGGCGTTTGAAGTGCCTACGTTGACATGCAGCATTACCGCCAGGGGTTTGCCGGTGACCATAGCGTAACCATGGGCCATAGAAATGGCGACATTCTCGTGTGGGATGACCAAGGCCTGAGGCACATCGTCTTCGCCAGATTGCGCGATAGCTTCGATAATGGGGGGGAAATCGGTGCCAGCGTTGGCCAGAAAATAGTCAACTCCCGCCGCCCGCAAGCGGGCCAAAATTGCATGACCAACATTGGTCCCAGCCACACTCACCGCTGTATTGTCGTTCATTATTCTCTCCCCGTCTCTTCGTTACCTATAATTGCAGCGGCCTCACCCTCGTCATCCAACATCTGCTCCAAATCGATACTATCAGCGCCCGGCACCTGAATGACCTTGAAGGTGAAGTCATCCGTTGCCAAAGGAATAGTCGCGTCCAAACCCATCTTGGCACCAACGCCGTCCTCAGTCGTCGTTGGATCTAACTTCGACCCTTGGGAATTGCTGACAACCAATAGATCCCGGTCGGCTTGGAACCGCGTGGCCACTGCCCATTCTACCTGTTCGGGGTCGTGAATATTCACGTCCTCGTCTACCACTATGACTTGCTTGACATCGTAGTGGCCGGCAAAAGCGCCCATCATGATATTCTTTGGCGTGCCTTCCTGGTTTTTGGCAACCTTGACAACCAGATGATAACGGCAAACGCCACCGCGCGAGAGATGCAAATCCAGCACCGATGGATCGTTACGCCGCAATGTCTCCAGCAAGGTCGCCTCGCGCGGAAGGCCCCCCAGCAGCAGATGCTCCATGCCCCCGCCGATGATCGTGTGGAATATTGGATGAAGGCGATGCGTGATAGCATCTACCTCAATGACGTGGCGATTGGCCCGCTCCCCATAATATTGCGGAAATTCGCCGAAGGGCCCCTCGGGCTCCACTACGTCCGGCAGTACCCGGCCCTCCAATACTATTTCAGCTCGGGCCGGCACGCGGACTTGGCTGGTTTGGCACTTTACCATCTCCACCGGTGCGCCATGCAATGCGCCGGCGATCTCCATTTCGTCGAAGTCGAGCGGCACAACCGCTTGCGATGCCAATAGGGTAGCCGGATCGTTGCCGATAACGATCGCTACTTCGAGGGCCTGACCCATTTCCTCAGCCATACGCGCATAGGTCCAGGTATGGCGCGGCAATAGCAAAACGCCAATTCGATTGGGCCCGCTGATCTGACAGCGATGAATCGAGACATTTTGCACGCCCGTTTTGGGATTTCGGGATATCATCAAACCGGCCGCAATATAGGGCCCACTATCCAGCTCATTATGGGTCGGAACCGGCAACTGGGCATTAATATCCACATCCCGATGTACAATCGCCTGAACGGGGGCTTCGGAGACCTCAACCCAAGGCAACGGCTCGCGTACGGCGCTTTGGTAGCGATGGATGACTTGGTCCTCGGCAACACCAAGGCAGTCGCTGATCCACCGGCGTGAAGCTAGCAGGTTCGCCACGACCGGAACCGCATGACCACTAGGTTGGGGCAATATCACCGCCCTATCCCGTTCAAGTCGTTGCGCCACCGCTGCCAATTCGTGAGTCAATCCAACGCCTGGCTTTGCCATGACCAAGCGGTCCGTGGCAGAAAGATGACGCAACCACTCTCGCAGATCGCGGCTGCAGCGGTTAGTGGAGGGTGCCGGCGCGGAGCTCATGATCTATTTCTCATCAATATTTGTAGATCCTCGGGCGCTAAGCCCGTTAGTTCGTGTTTCAAGACCTTGCCGATCGCATTACGAGGCAAGGTGTCCACGAACACAACATACTTCGGTTTCTTGTACGAGGCGATCATAACACGGCAATGTGTGATCAGAGCATCAGCGGACGGCTTGACACCCGCCTCGGGCTCGACGAATGCGGCCACGGCCTCGCCGTACATCTCGTCACTGACACCCACGACGGCCGCATCAGCGACATCGTCGTGAGAGATCAACGCACCCTCCACCTCTTTGGAATAGATATTAAACCCGCCGGACAAGATCATGTCCTTCTTTCGGTCGGCAATATATAGATAACCCTCATAGTCGCGATAGGCTAAATCGCCGGTATATAGCCAACCATCGCGCAAGGCCGCAGCGGTCTCTGCCGGCCGGTTCAAATATCCCTTCATGATGGTGAAGGCGCCAGGAACTCCAGAACGAACCAGCATTTCACCCACTTCGCCATCACGCACATCATTGCTCTGATCGTCGACAATTCGTACTTCGATACCGGGCGTCGGACGGCCTACGGACTTCGGGTGGCTAAATTGCTCCTCGTGAGATAGGGAAGTTACCGCGCCGGCTTCAGTCATGGCAAAGAAAGAGACCAATCGTGTCTCAGGTAACAATTCAATAAAGCGCCGTTTTAGTTCGACAGGAAAGGCCTCTCCTGTCACTAACACCCGACGCAAATTGCTACACCGGTTCGGATTTTTGGCAATCTCGGGTAAAATCATGCGACAGACCGTGGGCACCATGCCCATGACGGTAACTTGGTGTTTCTCGATCAGATCAATAGCCAAGGCCGCATCGAAACTCCGCATTACCACGATCGTGGCGCCCAACGTCAACGCATTGGCCAGGCGGCCCATGCCCGTCCTATGCGCTAAGGGCGTGGCGACCAAAAAGACATCTTCGTTTGACAGACGCCATTCAATGCCATGGATAAAACCGTTTTGGATCAGTATATTGGCGTGGGTCACTATTACGCCTTTTGGCCTCCCCGTGGTGCCGGAGGTATAGTTGATCATGCATTCGTCATGATCGAAGGGCACGGATGGCAGAATACCCAGACCCTGCCTTGGTAATTCACCGAAGGGGGTGGCACCGGGACTGTCCCCACCAACCACTACCGCCACCATGTCGGATCGTTCCGCCAAAAGATCGCCCAGGCCAGCTCCCTGATCCTCGTGAAACGCCAGCATCTTGGCATCGCAATCACGGCAGAATTCACCGATCTCCCGTATCGTCAGCCGTGTAGTCACCGGCACGGCGACAGCGCCTAATGTGTATGCCGCATAAAGAAGCTGAACTAACTCCAGTCCATTTGGCAGGTATATGACAATTCTGTCTCCCTGGCGCAGACCGCATTCAAAAAGACCATTAGCGGTTTCCCTAATTAATCGCTGCAGCACGCCATAAGAGACCCTTACGCCATCGCAGATGATCGCCGTTTTGCATGGGTATCGTTCCGCATGGGCCGCTAGGACGGACTCTAACCGCACACCATTCCCCCCACAGTGGTTATCTTTTGAGGGATGCTATACCGATTTAGCATTTGCCAACAGGAAGAGTTAGCCTAATGGACACCTCGCGCTTCGTAGAACACGATGGCGAGTGTAGATATTTGGCTTCCCAAAATTGTCCTAACCGAACAATCCGAATGCCCGAGATAAATATATGCCAAGATATTCGCACCGGCCGCCAAGGTCATTCGCAATACACCAATACATTCGGCGGCGACATGCCAGTCCGCCGACAGGTAACCAAGTTTAGGCGCCAATTAGGATGGGAAGGGAACATAATCTGTGACGCCCAACCCAGTCAGAACATTTCGAAATACTCTGCCTGTTCCCAGTCAGTGACAGTGGAAAGGAAGCGGGCAATTTCCTCATCCTTGAGGTGCAGAAAATACTCCACGAACTGACGGCCGAGCTTGTCCCGGAAAAACTCATCCGCGCGCAGGGCCGTGACGGCTTCGATGATGTTGCGAGGCAAGCTAACCGCTTCGCCCTCGTCGTAAGGCGTATCAGTAGGCTGTGGGGGCACTAATTTTCTTTCGATACCATCCAGACCAGCCACGATTTGTGCCGTCATATAGAGATAAGGGTTGGCCGCGGGATCGCCAGCTCGGTTCTCAATTCGAGTGCCACTATCGCCCACGCCACCCAGGGCTCGAAACATGGCGCCCCTATTGTCGGGGCTCCAGGCGACCCGGTCAGGTGCAAGGGAATTGGGGCGGTAGCGTTTGTAGGCATTGATTGTGGGCGCTGC
>CAJWZI010000055.1 GCA_913049615.1 uncultured Alphaproteobacteria bacterium
CTTGCCTTTGTCGGGGCCGGGGTTTTGCTAGTTTTCGCATCCTTGAACCAGCCGCTTGGCAATTCATCTTGGCAATCGTTGCAATATTTACCTTCGAATATACCCATCTCAAGCATAGTGTCTGGACGAAAGTAAGGCTCAAATTGGTTTTCAAAATTTGACCCCATCTTTGCCGAAATCAAATATTCATAAGATTGCTGCATCCTATCGTTCACAGTGACTATATCGCCAATTTTATACATAAATTATTAATCGGACCTTATTCTCAAGGTTAGTAGAAATTTTTTATTTTACCTACAAGAGTACCCTCGTTCGCCGGGTTGCCTCCGGTTCTAGTCAATTATTTAAAATTTTGTGAGACAAAAAGCGGAAAAAATTGAGTTTTAAGTCTTCTATTTCCTATGTAAGGAATTATCCAAATAATGTTGGCTCTCCCTATTGGATATAACCAATTGTGAAATATTATTTTATTTATCATAATCAACAAATAAAATACGATCACTTATTCTCAAATTAAATTTATTTCCTCTAACCACCCCTACCGGATTGTAGTTTAAATCTGCCCCCTACACTCCCTGGAGTTTTACAATGTCAAGAGTTAGTAAAGTGCTTTCCCTTATCGCCCTATCCTTGTTGTTTTTCAGCACCACAATTTCACGAGCAATAGCTGACACATTTGTTTTTACTGCCATCCCCGACCAAGATGAGGCACGTTTGCGGGAACGGTTCGACAAAATCTCTGCATATTTGTCAAAAGAACTTGGTGTTGAAACCAAATACGTCCCCGTTAAGTCCTACGCTGCTGCCGTTACTGCGTTCCGAAATAATCAAGTGCAACTAGCATGGTTTGGAGGCTTATCTGGCGTTCGAGCCCGCAAACTGGTGCCAGGTTCCGAAGCAATCGCCCAGGGCTACGAAGATAAAAGCTTTGAGACTTATTTCATCGCGCACAACAGCACAGGATTGAAACTATCTAAGATTTTTCCCAAGGGCATAAAAGGTAAGACTTTCACTTTCGGTTCCAAAGGCTCCACCTCAGGCCGGTTGATGCCAGAATTCCACGTTCGCCAGAATTTCCAAGCGCCACCGCAAAATGTGTTTAAGAAAGTGGGTTTCAGCGGCAATCATTCAAAAACTATCGCTTTGGTGCAATCGGGCGCGTATCAAGTTGGCGCCGTCAATTTCAAGGTGTGGAAAAACGAATTGGCGGCCGGCAAGATCGATCTTGCTAAGGTCCAAATTATTTGGCGTACTCCGCCCTACCCAGATTACCAATGGACTATCCGAGGTGACGTTGAAAAGCACTGGAAACCTGGCTTTAAGCAGAAAGTACGGGAGGCTTTACTAAATATAAAAGATCCCAACCTTCTGGCTTCCTTCCCGAGAACCAGTTTCATTCCAGCAGCTAATAGTGATTACCAACCAATTCTTGATGTGGCAAAACAGATCAAATTGATCGACTAACTGTGTTTCATCTGAATAACCTGGCGCTGGGGTATAATAACAATCCCGTTCTCCACGATATCACAATCGACATTATCGCTGGAGAACGGGTGGCGCTGGTTGGTGAAAGTGGTGCAGGAAAGTCAACCCTGCTTTCGGAATTACGAAACCGTTACAGCAGTATTACGGCGTTAATTCCGCAACAAGCCGGTCTGGTGAATAGTTTAAGTGTTTTTCACAACATCTATATGGGCCGCCTACACCGCAACGGCACCGCCTATAATTTGCTAAACCTTGCCTGGCCGCAAAAACAGGAAATTACAAGAATCCGCCCAATTGTTGAACGCCTTGGAATTAACGAAAAATTGTTCGAACGGGCGGGCACATTATCGGGAGGACAACAACAACGTACGGCTGTCGCCCGGGCCATGTTTCAGGGCGGCGAAGCAGTCCTTGGAGACGAACCGGTCTCAGCTACGGACAGCCATCAATCTCGGGCCATTTTAACCGCTTTGTCTGAATCTTTTGAAACAGTGGTCTTGGCAATGCATGACGTTGAACTTGCATTGGAGTTTTCCACACGCATTATTGGCATCAAGGACGGCCATATCGCCCTGGATACATCGGCTAAAGACTTGAAACGATCGGCTCTTGACTTTCTCTATCGAGATTAGGCATGGCCGTTTATTCGAACCAGTCTAGCTCCTCTACCCCACGGTATTCAGCCGCTGTAAAAACCAGTCTAGGTTTCGTTGCCGTCGCGGCGACTTGCGTCATATTTGCGGACATTTCCATTGTCACATTTGACCCTTGGTCAGAAATGGGACGTATGGCCTGGGGGTTTGTGACTCCTGATTTCCTAGCTGTCACAGGAATTGGGATGGTAATTGTTCAAACCATTGCTTTTGCATTATGTGGTGTAGCTTTAGGAGCCGTTGGCGGCTTTCTGCTGTCGCAAATATTTCACCTTTCGCCCGTACGATGGGCCTGTGCTGCGGTCCGTGCAATACACGAGTTGTTCTGGGCCCTTATCTTTTTACAGATGTTAGGCCTTACACCGCTAACGGGTGTTTTAGCGATCGCCATCCCCTATGCAGGTATCTGCGCCAAGGTCTATGCAGAAACTCTGGAAGAGGCAAAGTTACCGGCAATCGAGACCTTGCCTGCAGGGTCAGGGATAATTTCAGCATTTTTCTTTGCCCGCTTGCCGGATGTATGGGTGCACATCAAGAACTACACCTCCTATCGCTTTGAATGCGGTTTGCGGTCTAGTGCCGTATTAGGCTTCATTGGTCTGCCTACATTAGGGTTTAATTTGGAAACCGCCTTTGGTGAAGGCAACTACTCCGAAGCGGCCGCTTTGCTGATACTCTTCTATATCCTGATCGCCACACTACGCTTCTGGCTGCGCCCCAAATTAGTGGGCATTTACATCCTAGCAGCTCCTTTTCTGTTGGGTGGCGGCGGAACAATCCAAATGACCAACATTGTCCGCTTTCTGACGGTAGACATAGTTCCTGCCCCACTACGAGGTGGCGGATCATTCGATGGCGGGACATGGACAAATTTCGTTGACTGGAGTAGCACACTATTACTGGATCAAGCCTTACCAGGCATGGTTGCAACGCTGTTACTAACTCAAATTGCGCTTGTAGCGACAGGATTCCTGGCACTCGCACTGTTTCCCGTGATCTCTGAGAAATTCTTTGGTCCTAGTATCCGCTCGGTGGGGCACGTCTTTTTGGTAGTACTCCGATCAACACCTGAATTCATTCTCGCCTATATATTTTTACAGCTTTGGGGCCCATCCATGCTGCCTGCCATAGTAGCTCTGACGCTGCACAACGGTGCAATTATTGGGCATCTAGTTGGCCGCTTCAGTAATGAGGTTCAATTGCGCCCAGACTGTCCCCGGGGTCTTAATCTCTATTGCTTCGAGATTACACCACGAATTTACGGCCAATTTTTGGCTTTTCTATTCTATCGCTGGGAGGTAATTATGCGAGAGACCGCAATTCTAGGAATTTTAGGAATTGCCACATTAGGGTTCTACATCGATAGCGCCCTGGCCGATATCCGATTAGACCGTGCCATCTTTCTTATCGCCATCATGGTGATTTTTAATGTAGGGGTAGACAGCCTATCGCGGCTTATACGCACCCGGCTACGCCTCAGCACCCAAGGTGTTCAGACTTAGCAGTCGCCAAAAAAGTAGAAACCATGATATCCAATCAAGACGCTATTGTAAAAGACCTGGTGCTGGTTGGCGGCGGTCATAGTCATGTAATCGTCCTGAAAAAATTTGCCATGAAACCGCTTCCCGGTGTCCGTCTTACGGTCATTTCGCGGGATGTACATACGCCATATTCTGGCATGCTACCGGGTTATCTGGCCGGTCATTACGACTTTGACGAGGTCCATATCGACCTGCGGCCATTATGCCAGTCCGCCGGAGCCCGTCTGTATCACGACGAGGCGGTGCGCATAGATCACCCGACAAACCAGGTCGTTTGTAAGAGGCGTCCTTCCGTGCCTTATGATGTATTGTCGATTAACATTGGCTCCACCCCAAGCTTTAATGGAATTCCAAAGGCTGAAGAATTCACTACCCCTGTGAAGCCGATCAGCAATTTCATCGACCGGTGGCAAATCGTGCTGAAGCGGACAATGGAAAAACCTGGGACCCATCGAATTGGTGTTGTCGGAGCAGGCGCTGGCGGTATTGAGTTGCTCCTCGCTGCGCAATACCGCCTGGACGAATTATTGGCAGATCGGGACCAAAGTTCGGATGGTATAGAATTTCACCTTATCTTCAAATCGGAGACGATTTTACCTGAATTCAAAAGAACTGTCCGCCAGCGCTTCGAGCACCACCTGAAGGCTCGCGGTGTCCAAATACACACCGGCGCACTGGCCACGGAGATCGCATCGGACGGTGTGATTGTGGCGGGTGGCAAGAAGATTGAGTTGGACGAGATCTTTTGGGTGACAGAAGCCGGCGCGCCGCGATGGCTACGGGACTCAGGATTGGATTTGGATGAAGCCGGATTTATCCGGGTTCGCGATACATTGCAAACCACGACCCATGACAATATTTTTGCCGCCGGTGATATTGCCGCCATGGTCAATCATCCGCGACCAAAAGCTGGCGTTTTTGCCGTCCGTCAAGGTTCACCTTTGAACGACAACCTACGTTTGATCCTGACCAGCAATTCAGCAAAATCGTTTTCGCCACAAAAGGCTTTTTTGAGCCTGATCAGTACAGGTGATAAGAACGCCGTTGCGTCAAAATGGGGCTGGACGATAGAAGGCCCATTCGTATGGCACTGGAAAAACTGGATAGACCGACGGTTCATGCGGAAATTTTCAGAACTGCCGGAAATGGTGGCGGAAAAAAGCAAAGCGTTAGATCCCGGTTTGGCTGATCAGACCACCTTAAATGATATTTCGGCCATCGCCATGCGCTGTGGTGGTTGTGGTGCCAAAGTGGGTGCCGATGTCTTGAGCCGCGCTCTATCCGAGTTAGAACCTGCAGAAAACGAAGATATTTTGGTTGGTCTGCATGCCCCTGATGATGCCGCGGTAGTACAAATTCCCGATGGCAAGGTGATGGTACACACCGTTGATTATTTCCGTGCCTTCATCGACGATGCCTATGTCTTTGGCCAGGTCTCTGCCAACCATGCCCTGAGTGATATCTTTGCCATGGGTGCGAAGGCTCAGTCTGCCCTCGCCATCGCCACCGTGCCTTATGGCCTGGAATCCAAGGTTGAAACCTCAATCCGAGAGATGATGATGGGCGCCATTGAGGCACTGAATGAAGCAGGTGCCACCCTGGTCGGCGGTCACACCAGTGAGGGACCAGAACTGGCTCTCGGATTTTCCGTCAATGGTCTAGCTGACCGACAGAACATCCTCCGCAAGGGCGGCATGGTGCCAGGCGATGTGCTGATCCTAACGAAACCACTCGGCACTGGCACATTGTTCGCTGCTGATATGCAGAGTAAGGCTAAAGGACGTTGGATTGAGAACGCGTTGAAATCCATGATGCTATCCAACCGACAGGCTGCAGAGTGTCTTTTCAGTCATGGCGCCAGCGCTTGCACCGATGTTACCGGGTTCGGATTATTGGGCCATACAGTGGAAATGACCAAGGCATCAAGCGTCGACGTCGAAATTGATATGGCCGCTCTACCCATCATGGACGGCGCCCTGGACACGATACGCCTAGGCATTCTCAGCTCATTGCAGCCCGCTAATGTCCGCTTGCGCCGCGCAATCCGCAATTTAGATGCGGTACGGGAACACGAACGGTATCCGCTGATGTTCGATCCCCAAACATCCGGTGGCCTCCTTGCCAGCATGCAACCGGAACGGGCGGAAGCTTGCCTGCAGGCATTATATGAAATGGGTTACGAACACGCTGCATTCGTCGGCAGGGTCAGCGCAGAAACCGACCACTTAGAACCAATTACCTTGGTTGCGTGACACTGTTAACGATACATTCTAACGTCGCCTGTTCCCGAACCGGCGAAAATAGCGTTGCCAGCCTCCGCCCTTGACTTGCTAATGTGTTCAGGAACGCTGGCTCCGTTTCTGCCTGGTGCAACAATTTTGCCAGCGCGCCGGTGTCACCTACGGCGTAGTAGCCAGGGTAGTCCCGGCCCAGCAACCCTATATTACCAGCTATATCGCTAGCAATAATAGGCACACCAGCAACAAGAGCCTCGGACACGACGTTGGCGCCACCCTCTTGGACGGAACTAATCACCATGGCATGGGTTTTGGCGAATTCGCGACGCACCCGCCAACCTGGCACCTCCCCCCGCCAATAATACCTAAAATTTCGAGCCATCTCTTTGGCAGCGCGGTTGGCAAATTTAGCAGTTGTGGCCTTGCCAAGATGTATGACCCGCAAACTTGAGTTATTGGGCATTTGTCGAGCTGCCAAGGCAGCGCGAAATGGGTCTTTCTCGTCTCGCAGATGACCAATTACACAGATGTCAAAATGCCGTTTTGAAGGAATGCGCGTCGCTGAAAGGGGTGTTGCAGATTGTCGAACCACATTAAGCCTACCCGATAGCGCTGGTGGCAATGCCTCGCCAACCAGGTCATGCAAACATATCAAGGCATCCGCTGCCTTCATCGTGTTCAGGGTTATTTGCCGGTCAGTTTTCAGGAACGTATTTACGTCGGTCCCGCCCAAACCTACCACTAATGGTCCCTTTGGCGCTTGACACCGATAGCGTTGCACGGCCTTGGCGCTGTGCCAGGCATGCAGGGCAATCAAAAGATCAACTGCTCTACCATCATAATCATTGGTAACATGGACCTGGTGGCCTACCCGGCGCAAAAGTCGCGCCCAGCGCATGGCAGTGGTCCGGTTGCCATTCTTCAATTGTTTGCCGGCCGGAGTGATTAGGCTAATCTTCACGCATAAACTCCAATCCAGAGCCCCTTCATGACCCAGCCTGTAAGTACCACACATTTGATCGCCAGCATGCAAGATGCCCGCAACCGGACACTAGAATTAGTCTGTGACCTTGACGATCAGCAGCTAATGGGCCCCAAACTGCGAACAGTTAATCCTTTAAAATGGGAAATCGCCCATGCCGCCTACTTCTATGAGTATTTCATACTGCGAAAGCTATACGGCTATGACAGCGTCATCGGGGACAAAGCTGATGAACTTTACGATTCCATTAATGTCAATCATGACGTCAGATGGGACCTACCACTGCCAAATCGGAAAGATACGCTAGCCTACATGCAAGCGGTTTTCGACCGTTTGGCTGAACGTTTGGACCGTGTGCAAAACGGTGGCACCGCGTCCGAACAGGATAGCTTCATCTATCAATTTGGTATCTTTCACGAGGATATGCATACCGAGGCTTTCCTCTGGGCCCGCCAGACCTTGGCATACCCGACCCCAAATCTTGCCATAGCGGCGGACGTCTCGGCCGAGAGGGTGGCGGGCAGCCATCTGGGCTGGGCGGTGGTACCAGGGGGGCGGTATTTATTAGGGGCGCACCGGTCGGCACCGTTTCTGTTTGATAACGAAAAATGGGCACATGAAGTTGTGATTCCGCCATTTGAAATTGCCAAGGCACCCGTCACAAATAGAGAATTTCAGAATTTCGTGGATTCAGGCGGCTACGAGAATGCAACTCACTGGGATTTGGAGGGCTGGGCCTGGTGTCAAGAGACCGGGGCTAGGCACCCGGTCTATTGGCAACCCCATTGCCCGGGTAATTGGCTGATTAGACGGTTCGACAAGTCCCTGCCGTTGCCATTGGACGAACCTATTATTCATGTCAACTGGCACGAGGCAAACGCCTATTGCCGTTGGGCCGGTCTACGCCTTCCGAAAGAAGCTGAGTGGGAAGCCGCAGCCTTGGGCGAAG
>CAJWZI010000056.1 GCA_913049615.1 uncultured Alphaproteobacteria bacterium
TCCCCGATTTCTGGCATCATCACCTTATGAAACGTCTGCTGCCGGTTCTGATAGGTTTTGTGTTCCTGTTGTTGTCCTCAACAGAGGGGTGGAGTTTGCCTCCGTGTCCGGGCAGTCGTACATCATCCAACTGGAAAATGACTAGAAATTGGACTGACTGTTTTGGCACCATGACCTCTGCTCGGTCTCCTCTTGCCCTGGTTACGATCGGCGGCTGGAAAACCACTTCCCGATAGAGGTGCTAAACAGTCCGAGGAACGCGAGCAAGAGGAACAGCGCTGCCAATGGCTGTGTCAGAATCTGCCACCAATCCCCCTCGAACATCTTCAGTGAGTTCTGAAAGTTTGTTTCGACCATCTCTCCAAGAATCAGCCCAACGGCGATTGGCGCAACCGCGAAGCCGTGACGCCGCGCAAAAAAACCGATGACCCCAAATATTAGTGCAATCCAAACATCGAGGAGGGAGGAGCTAAGCGCATAGGCGCCGATCACGGCAAGCGCAAAGACAATCGGCCAGAGTATTTGTAGGGGCACCTGGGAGATGCGTGCGAACAGCTTTGAGGCATAGAGCCCCATGGCCATAAACATTAAGTTGGCCAGTAGCATAGCGCCAAAGATCTGATAGACCTTGTCAACTTGTTCAGTGAACAGGTAGGGGCCGGGGCGGAGGCCATGTACCATCAGGCCGACGAGGATAACCGCCGTCGTCCCACTGCCGGGGATACCGAGCACCATCGTTGGCACCATTGCTCCGCCGGTCGCGGCGTTGTTGGCCGCTTCGGCACCGGCGATCCCTTCAATGGCGCCTTTTCCAAACTCTTCCTTATTCTTTGACCATCGGCGCGCCTCGGCATAACCGATCATGGATGCCACTGTTGCCCCTTCGGCCGGAAGCACACCGATGAACGTACCGATCCCGCAGGAGCGAAGCACCGTCTTCCAGATTTTTTTGTAATCCTCTCGTGAGGGCAATTTTACTGCTTTCATGCCAATCGTGTCGATGATCTGATTGACCCTCTTCGACTGCACCAGTAATTCCGAAATCGCGAATATCCCGATGAATACAGGCACGAAGGATAACCCCTCGAAAAGTTCGTAATTGCCAAACATGAAGCGCTCAATCCCGGTGGTGGGTTCGGCCCCGATCGTCGCCAGCCACACTCCGAAGACGCCACCGGTCAAATTCTTTACTGTGCCGCCGGCGCTGATTGAGGCGAGCATGGAGAGGCCAAACAGGGCGAGAGCAAAATACTCTGGTGGACGAAACTCATATGCGACCCGAGCCAGCATTGGAGCCGCGATACAGAGGACGATTACCGAGAACACGCCACCGATCGTACTCGATACGACGGCGATACCTAGTGCGCGACCCGCTTCACCTCGCTGCGCGAGCGGATAGCCGTCGAAGGTCGTCGCAGCGGCTGCAGATGTCCCGGGGGTGTTGATCAAGATCGCGGTTATGGAGCCAGCAAAGGTGGCTGCCACGTATATTGTTGCAAGAACTGCGATTGCGTGTACTGGCTCCATGGTTAACGTGAATGGAAGCAATAGAGCAGCGCCGGTCGTCGCGCCGAGACCGGGAAGAACGCCGATAACCACGCCTAGAATGGTGGTAATCAGGATCAAAAAGACGAGGTAGGGATCGAAAACAACGGATCCCATCGCGTGTAGCGCTTCGATCATGGTACCACCACTTACCCGTAATACCAGTTGGTCAATAGGCCGCGCGGAAAGCGAACCCTTAGGACCTTGTCGAACAAAAGAAAGATTGTGAAGGGCGTGACGAGTGCTACCGTACCCGCGATATAAATCCGCCTCTCACCCCACAACAGGCACATGGCAAACATAACCACCGCGATCGCAATCATCATGTCAATATAAACGGTGATTGGGTAGAAAATCAGGAAAAGCGCAATCGATCCCCACGTCTGAAAGCCTTCCCACTGAATCTTTTTGGGAGGTTCTGTCCGGTACTGAAAAACGAGTAAAGCTGCTAGCACCAGGTTGATCACCATTAGAAGGATCGGGAAGACGCGCGGCTGCAGGCTGTCGCCGACGATCATCGGGGGCGACAGTTCAAGTTGAAGGGCCACACAAATTACGGCGACGGAAAAGGCCGCAATGATCCCCGGGATGACTAGAAGCCGAATAACAGGCACAAACAGTGCTTCCAAAAGGAAGCACTGTCTCCTTGCGTTGAGACGGAGTTTACTTAACCAGGCCCATTGCCTTGAGCGCCGGGCCAAACTCGCCGACCATGGATTTGATCTGCTTACCCCATGGGCCAGACGGCTGAGGTGAAGTCTTATCGAGGCCCGAGTTCTTTAGATACGCCTGATACATCGAATGCTTCATCGCCTTCATCATGCCCTTTTCGAGGGCGGCGCGTCGCGCCGGGTCGACACCGGCGTGGGTCACAAAACCGCGAGTGGTCGAGAGTACCAGGTCAATACCCATCGACTTCGCCGTCTTTGCTTTCGGAATGGGCGCCATACCGGCTTCGCCTAGGATCACCAGCGGACAGATATCGCCCGCCTCTACCGGGGCAGCGGCCTCGGATAGATTGAGCGTTCCGACGTTGACGGAGCCCGCAACCAGCTGCGTCGCCAGTTCCCCACCGCCTTTAAAAGGAATGTAGGTTGGCATCGGCACGCCGAGGCGTTTTGCCCATAGGAACACCGTGATGTGATCGATCGTTCCGGTCTGGGTGCCGCCGAACTTCAGCTTGTCGCCCTTCTTCATACCCGCGACGAAATCCTCGGGTGTCTTGTAGGGGCTGGTCTTGCAGTTGACCATCAGGATCTGCGGATCATTGGTGCCACGCGCAAGCGGAGCCATATCCGAGACCTTGAGCTTGGTTTTGCCCTTGCTCATGGTGATCGCGTGGCCGACCGTGAACGTCATAATCGTGTTGCCGTCTGCAGGCCGGGTTCTGAAGTAGTTCATCGCCAAGGCACCGCCGCCGCCACGCTTATTCACCACGACCATATCTTGTTTAAGCGTCCGACGGCCGCGCAGCATCATCATCCGCGAGTTGACGTCGGTGCCTCCACCGGCACCCGCATGGGTGATCACTTCGATGGCGGGCTTGTCGGCTGCTTGGGTGACGGCATTTGTCATCGTCACGAGACCAAGACCGGCGGTAATGGCGGTTAAAATAGTGACGCTCTTTCGCGTCGGAATGATATTCATGATAGCTCCTCCCTTAGAACTCGTTTGTAGAAAGAAAGTTGACAGACTGCGGGAAAGAATTACCATGTTTAATCGAAAATTGGTATACCAATATTGACCTAAAGCGAAATTGCTAAAGAAAAGTTGTATGCCAAATCGACATCGCAAATCACCTAGTTCATACTTATGGAAGTTTGACCATGTCATCCAATCTGAAGAAGCGTATTGGGGTCGATATCGGCCGACGAGCCAAGTTGGAAGAAGGGTTAGATTGGGCTGCTGAAAAAGAAGTTTTCTATATCGATATTCAACTTGATACTGGCGCCAATGCCTTGGAGACTTTTGACGAAGCTCGCTGCGAAGCTGTGAAGGAAATGTGCCGCAGTCACGACATCCATCTCGGACTGCATACACTTTCCGGAGTCAACATGGCGGAATACAGCAACTTCTTTAGACAAGCCGCCGACGAGTACCTCCAAGCCTACATTGATATGGCGAGGCGGCTTGACGCCGAATGGGTTGTCGTTCACGCTGGTTTCCATTTCACAGCCGACTATGAACAACGCAAGCAAGCAAGCCTTGAGCGGTTGCAGCGAGCCTCTGCCTATGCTGAGGATAAAGGCGTCCAACTGTTGCTGGAAAACATGAACCGTGAGCCTGAAGATGCGGAAGTGAATTACCTGGGATACACTCTGGAGGAATGCGCGTTTTATTTCGACAATCTGAAGTCGCCTAATCTGCATTGGACCTTTACGATCAACCATGCGACGTTGGTGCCGGAGGGAATTGACGGGTTTTTGGATGCCTTTGGGATAGACCGAATTCGCGAGGTGCGCGTTGCCGACAATTTGGGGGACAAAGAACACCACATGTTTCCCGGTGAAGGCAGTATCGATTTCCGGGCCTTGTTCCTGCGTTTGGAAGGCATGGGTTATACAGGTCACTACACCAATGGTTTCGGAACATTGGAAGACATGATCCGCGGTAGAGACTATCTGGTCGCCGAAGCAAAAGCGGCTGGTGTGCCATCGGCACAATAATGTGGCTCGAAGTTTTGCTCCCCTTAATGGACAAGTTAGACGTTATTTTCAGAGGGGAAGCCGCGAATTCGCGGCATAATTGTGTGGGAGTTTAGTATGAAGCCACGTATCGCCATCATACACGGAGAGCCTGCTGGGATCGGGCCCGAATTAATCGCTAAACTATTAGCTCAGGCTGATGTTGCAGATCATGCCGACATCGTACTGGTTGGTGACAGACACATTTTCGAGCTCGGTCAACGACAGGCGGGTACCGAATGGCCCATTCGGGAAATTGGTGTTGATGATGCGGAAATTTGGGAGAAGGGAGACGGTTATCCCCTTGTGCCGATGGAGACCCTCACGCCTGAAGAGGTGCGGCCCTCGGAAGTGACCGAAGCCGGCGGACGAGCCAGCCTACGGAATCTCGATCGAGCGCTTGATCTCACTCTTGCGGGTTATGCCGACGCTGTACTGTTCGGGCCATTCAATAAGGCGTCCTTGCATTTGGCCGGGATGGATGTCGAGGACGAGCATCGCTACATGGCGCGTTACATGGGTTTCACTGGCTATCATTCGGAGATCAACATGCTCGACGAATTGATCACCACCCGTGTGACCAGCCACATTGCATTGAAGGATGTGGTCGAATCCATCGATCAGGACGGCATTGTCAAGGCCATTCTGCTGGCCAATGATACCCTCCAAGCGGCCGGCGTTTCGCGGCCACGTATCGGGGTCGCGGCTCTCAATCCGCATGCCGGTGACAACGGAAATTTTGGTACCGAGGAAATCGACATCCTAGCACCGGCCGTTGAAAGCGCGCGGGAAATGCAAATCGATGTGAATGGCCCCTGGCCTTCGGACACGGTGTTTCTCAAAGGGCGTGACGATTTGCTTGACGCGGTGGTTACCATGTACCATGACCAAGGGCAGATAGCCATGAAGTTGATGGGGTTCGAGCGTGGAGTTACTATTGCCGCTGGCCTTCCCATCCCAGTGGCCACGCCAGCCCATGGTACTGCTTTCGATATAGCCGGAAAAGGTATCGCCAATCTCGGCGCCACTCGAAAAGCCTTTGACGTACTTTGCCGTATGGCTGCTCACGATCACCAGTGGCAGGCGGTACATCCGGTGGCCTAGTGGTGCGATCGAAGCAACAGGAGGTCTGAGGATGAAAATTCAATCGATCCGCACCCGCGTATGGGAATGGACTGGAAAAACTGTTCCGCCCGTGGCAAATTTCTGCACCAATGCCATGGATGCGCTCTATGACCGTGGTGACGCAATGGGGTCTTTTCGGTTTCACGGTTGGATGACCTGCGAAATCGAAACTGATACGGGTATCGTCGGTATCGGCAACGCCGCACTGGCGCCTCGGATTTCCAAGAAAATCATCGATACTTACCTAGCTCCCCTGGTTGTTGGTCAAGACCCCTGGGACTATGAATACATTTGGCAACGGCTATATCGTTCTACCCATGCTTGGGGTCGTCGGGGTATCGGCATGGTGGCTATATCTGCTGTTGATATCGCCATCTGGGATATCCTCGGTAAGGCTGCAGGGCAACCAGTATTTAAATTACTTGGCGGGCGAACCAAGGAACGTATCCCCGTCTACGCATCTAAGCTCTATTCCGGTCCCATCGAAGACATGCAGCACGAAGCCCAAACCTATGTAGACCAAGGGTTCTCCATGTTCAAAATGCGCTTTGGATGGGGGCCCAAGGACGGCCCCGCAGGTGTGCGTGAGAATCTGAACCGTATCGCGGCCGTGCGCGAAGTCGTTGGCGCGGACACCGATCTCATGGTCGAATGTTACATGGGATGGAATCTCGACTATGCCAAACGCATGTTGTCGTTGCTCGTACCTTACAATCCACGTTGGCTCGAAGAACCGGTAATTGCCGACGACATTTCGGGTTACGCGGAGCTTAACAAAATGGGTATCATTCCCATATCCGGAGGCGAGCACGAGTTCAATCTGATGGGCTTTAAACAACTGTTGGATGCGGGGGCGGTCAGCTACATTCAATATGATACGAATAGGGTCGGCGGCATTACGGCGGCACAGAAGATCAATGCACTGGCAGAAGCATATCAAGTGCCTGTCGTCCCGCACGCTGGTCAGATGCACAACTACCACCTGACCATGGCTAACCTGAACTGCCCGATGTCGGAGTTCTTCCCTGTGCACGACGTGGAGGTCGGCAACGAGCTTTTTTATTATATCTTCGATGGCGATCCAGAACCCGAGGACGGCCATATCGACCTCTCGGATGATACGCCCGGCCTCGGTCTTAGTTTGTCCGACCGCCATCTCGATGATTTTAACATTCTGGAGTGATTGCCTGACGTATTCGGCATTCACGACCATTTCGGAGGCACCATGACTGAGGTATACCGAGGCGTTTTTCCAGTCGCGCCGACACCTTTCACGGAAACCGGTCAATTGGATAAGGAAGGGCAAAAGCGTGCACTCGATTGTATGATCGACCAGGGTGTCGACGGTATTTGCATTCTTGCTAACTATTCGGAGCAGTTCTTGCTCGCCGACGAGGAGCGAGAAACCTTGGCCCGGCTGTGCCTTGAATATGTGTCAGAAAGGTTGCCGGTGATTGTCACCTGTTCCCATTTCCACACGGACATCGCCGTCCAACGTGCGCGCCGCGCCGCCGAACTAGGCGCGGCGATGGTCATGCTGATGCCGCCCTACCATGGCGCCACGTTAAAAGGAACCGAACAGGGAACCTACGAACAACTCGCCCGAGTCGGTGATGCGGCCGGCATTCCCATTATGGTGCAGGATGCACCGCTGAGCGGTGTCAATCTTAGTGTTCCCTTTCTCGTCAAGCTAGCGAAAGAAATTGAGCAGGTCCGCTACTTCAAGATCGAAACACCGATGACCGCAGATAAATTGCGCGCGCTTATCAAAGCCGGGGGAGACGCCATTGAGGGACCTTTTGATGGCGAAGAAGCAATCACTTTGATGGCAGACCTCAATGCCGGTGCTAAGGGCACCATGTCGAGTGCGCTGTTGCCTGATCTTATCAAACCAGTGGTTGAACACCATCGCTTGGGTCAAACTGAAGCTGCGGCAGAAACGTACGCCCGAATCCTGCCACTTATCAACTTCGAGAACCGTCAGTGTGGTCTACGTGCGTGCAAAACGGCAATGATGGAAGGCGGTGTCATCAAGTCAGATCACGTGCGCCACCCTCTACCCCCTTTAAATCCAGACACGCGTGCGCAACTGCTTGATCTCGCCCGACCACTCAAGCCAGTGGTGCTGAGTTGGGGTCGGTAGAATAGTTTATCAGTTGAGGGGTAGGGTGAAACGCCCTATTTTTGCATCTGCTACCCCCCTTTGGGTGAAGGGGGCGAGGTTATGCTCTAGCTGACGCAGTCGAACATTTCGGTCACGAATTGGAAGAGAGCAAGATTTACAATTGAGGAATGGTTGTTCGATAGTGTTCTAGTAGTTCTCCAATTTTGTTCGCGACAGCGGCGCCGGCTTTGGCATGGGGAGCATCATCATCCTCGCTTTGGCCGGGATACTCTTCCAACGCTTTATAGCTCTGGCGAACAGCTATACTTTCCCACCAGCGCTGAACATTGGGTCGATCATCCAGCC
>CAJWZI010000057.1 GCA_913049615.1 uncultured Alphaproteobacteria bacterium
CCCGTAATTTCACACTCGACGATGCCGTGAATGACATCGAGAAACGCTATGTACGTGCTAATCCGAAGAGCGAGGCGCATTACCAAGCAGCCACGAGGACCATGCCAGGTGCCAACACTCGCTCGACCCTGCACCACGATCCCTTTCCCGTGGTTTTAGTTAAAGGTGAGGATGCCAGAATCAGTGATCTCGACGGCAATAGTTACGTGGATTTTCTGGGTGAATATACGGCCGGTCTTTATGGTCATTCCGAACCCACTATCAAGCAGGCCATCATGGATGCACTCTCCGGTGGCTTCGTTCTGGGTGGGCCGAATCCCTACGAGGCTCGCCTTGCAGAACTGATGGTTGAACGATTTCCCGCCGTTGAGTTGATCCGTTTCTGCAACTCCGGAACGGAAGCCAATATGATGAACATCTCCCTCGCACGTGCCGTGACTGGAAGACCTGCGGTGATGGCCTTAAACGGCAGTTACCACGGTGGACTGTTCTCTTTTGCCGGCGGCTCTCCGTCACCCATGAATGCACCCATCGAAGCGGTTATCGGTGAATTTAACGAATTAGATCGTTGCCGTGACTTGATCCGTCGCCACGCTGATCGTCTGGCAGCACTGATTGTTGAGCCCGTTATGGGTGGTGCCGGTTGCATCCCTGCCGAAGATGATTTTCTCCATATGCTCCGCCACGAGACTGAACAGCACGGCATCGTGCTGATATTTGACGAAGTCATGACCTCCAGACTTTCTCCCGGTGGACTACATCAACTGGTTGGTATAACGCCAGACCTCATTTCCTTTGGCAAGTACCTCGGTGGTGGCGTAACCTTTGGCGCCTTTGGTGGCCGTACCGACCTAATGGCCAGACTGGATCCGCGCCAACCCGATGCGCTGGTCCATTCGGGCACGTATAACAATAACGTTCTGACGATGGCGGCAGGTATCGCGGGGCTGTCTAAAGTTTTTACGCCGGACACAACTGAGCGACTAAATCGAACCGGCGATGATTTTCGACAGCACTTACAGTCAGTGGCTGATCAGCACGATGCGCCGTTTCAAATCATGGGTCGTGGCTCAATGATTTGCATCCATCCACAACGCGAACCAATCAGAAATCCAGCAGACACTGCGGCCTCTAGTCCGGCAGCGCGAAAACTTATTCACCTGGAAATGCATCTGCGCGGCTTCTATTTGGCTCGGCGTGGGTTCATGAGCCTATCTCTACCGCTAACGGAATCCGATCTCAACTCGTTTGCAGAGGCTTTTGAAGCGGTCGTGATTGAATACGGCCAGGTACTTGCCGCGCACTAGCGTGAACACTTTCACTCGAATTCAGCTGAAACCTGTTTGCACCCTTTTGTCGCGACAATGGTGATAAACGCACGCCATTGAGCGCAACACCGTAAGATTCGAATTAATCAGAGAAAATGACATGCAACTTGAAGGACAAGTAGCGATTATTACTGGTGCCGCGAAAGGAATGGGTGGCGCGATAACGCGTGCGCTGGCGGCCGAAGGAGCAAATCTTTTTCTTGCTGCACGACAACTTGAGCCGATAGAAGAGCTTGCGACTCAGTTACGAGAGGCCGGCCACTCGGCCCAGGCATTATCAATTGACGTCACTGATGAAACTCAGGTCAAGTCACTGGTTCAGACCACACTGGATGTCTACGGTGGCAGGATCGATATCTTAGTCAACGTCGCGGGTATTACCGGCCCCATCGAAACTCCCGTCTGGGAAATTGAATACGACGATTACATGGCAGTCATCACAGCCAATATCCTGGGCACCTTCTTGCCAATCAAACACGTCATGCCAACCATGATCGAACAACGCAGTGGCAGAATCGTCAACATCGGCGGCACCTCGGGTCTTCGCGGTTACCGTTACCGCACGGCGTACAGTTCCTCCAAGTGGGCTATCCGCGGACTGACTCGCACCATCGCGATTGAAGCCGGACCATACGGGATTGCTGTTAACAATGTCGTTCCGGGCATTGTCGAAACTCCACGCATGAAGCGATTGTGCGAGGAAAAAGCACGTAAGCGTGGCTGGACACCCGATGAGGTCTATGACGAGTATGTAGAAGAAACCAGCCTGCGTTCGATCACGACACCGGAAGACATTGCCAATGCCGTAGTCTTCGCGGCGAGCGAGCGCAGTCGCAATATGACCGGCCAGGATATCATCGTCGATGGTGGCTGGATGATATAGAGCGGCGCGGCGGTGCGTTAAAATAACCACCTCTGTCTAACTGACAATGTTCACTCGTCAAATCTGTCATCACGCTTGGCACCTTCGCCTGTCATTTAACCGCCTTTGGGATCTCGGCGAATAGGCTCGCGCGTCAGGATCGCCGTCACCACCGTCGCCGAAGTGACTCCTTCGGCTTGCAATACTCGGGATGCCTGTACAACATCTTCTGTTTCCACCTTTTTTAGTAGGACTCCATTAGAAAACACCCGCTCATTAACGGGCAAACGTAACCAACGTGGTACCAGCCGTTCCGGTGGATCAGCCCACAACTCATCGGTTGTGACACAAATAGGGAGGCGAAGTCCTAGTACGTCACGCAATCCTTTCGCCGTCATTGGCTCGACGGCACATCGTTGGGCCGTATCAATGGAGCATTGACTTGCCTTTGGGCGCATCAAACCCTGACTTTAATGCTTGATTAGATACTTCTGACTTGACGATACACCTGATAACGGGCGATAAGGTTAAGCATTAAAAGCTTTCGAATGGCAAGTTAAGGATTGGGGGGAGGCGATGACGGATACTGAAGAGATACTCGGGGCCTCCAATCGACACGTGTTTGAGGTTACCAACGGAAGTATTGCGTTTGGTGGCAACCAAGCATTGGAAGCTGTTTCCTTCGTCATGACTAAAGGACAACTCCTTGGCCTGATTGGTCCCAATGGTTCCGGCAAAACGACACTGCTTAATGCCACCAGCGGCATCTATCCGCTCAACACCGGTGTAATTAACTTTGAAGGAAGATCGATCGAAAATTCGTCGCCGCACGACATTGCCCGCGCCGGGATCGCCCGCACGTTTCAGATCGCCCGAATATTTCCACGCATGACCGCCCTCGAAAATATGCTAGCACCCGGCTTTACAGTACGTGATCCGAACACCGAAGACCGAACCACGCTGATTCGCCGGGCAAAAGAACATCTGGAATTTCTCGACATTGATGGATTTGCGCACGAGCAAGCAGCGGATCTTTCCGGCGGGCAACGTATGCTGTTGCAGTTTGCTCGTGCCCTGATGCTTAAACCGCGCCTAATGCTGCTGGATGAACCGTTTGGTGGCATCCATCCACTGTTAGTCGAGCGCATCCTACAACGCATCAGCGATCTGCGTAGTCGCGGCATCGACTTCATTGTTGTCAGCCATGATCTACCAACCATCATGGGGCTGGCAACGCGAATTATTGTTCTTGCCAACGGCCGGCTAATTGCAGACGGCACGCCCAGCGAAGTCCGTGAAGATCCCGGTGTCATTGAGGCATATCTCGGGGTCTAAATATGTTAAGCGCACACAATATTGTCGCTGGCTATGTGGATGAAATCGACATCCTTCAGAAGGTGTCGGTAGACGTAGAAAAAAACAAAATCACCTCGGTGATCGGCCCCAACGGATCCGGAAAATCAACCCTGATGCGGGTGATCTGCGGATTCCTCACGCCCAAATCTGGGCAGGTGTTGTGGGATGGGGCCGATCTTACCGGTCGACCCAGCCACGGTATGGCAGAACTCGGCATCTGCTACCTGCCCCAGGAGCGTACTGTTTTCGCCCACCTCACCGTAGAACAGAATCTGCGCCTTGGCGCCTGGACATTTCGCCGCGAAAAGGCACGCATTGGTACGGAACTCCAACGCGTTTACGAACTTTTTCCATTGATGCGTGAGCGGCGCAAGTCAAAGGCTGGCGACCTGTCCGGTGGCATGCAGAAAATCCTCGAAATCGCACGGGGCATGATGATCAAACCCCAAATTCTTATCTGCGACGAGCCCACGGTTGGCCTTGCGCCAATTATCGCAAAGGAAGTGTACGATACGATCGAGCGCCTCAAACTAGATGGCCTGACCATACTTCTGGTCGATCAGAATGTGCGAGAAGCGATCCGTGTTGGTGATTTCGTCTATGTCCTGGAAATCGGCCAAAACAAAATTAGCGGCACGAAGGCGGAATTTGAAACCAACCTGCACGACATGATTAAAAACTGGCTCCAAATCTGAATGAGCATTTCATCCGAACATAACCACAACAATCGTCTGATGAAATTTCATAACCTATAGTAATCACAACCAGGAGGATAAGATGATGACTGAAGTACGCAATAGGAAATTACTGTCTGGGATCGCGCTGGTGGCGGCATTGGCAGTCCCGGTCAGTGCAGTCCAAGCCGGCGATACCATCAAAATTGGTGGACTGGCACCCCTGTCTTCACCCGGCAGTTACCAACAAGGGCCGGAACTAGTGCTGGGACTGGAGTGGGCAGTCGCCGATATCAACGCGACGGGTGGTGTATTGGGCAAACAAGTCGAATTAATAGTTGAAGACACCCAGGGCCGCCCGCCGACAGGCGCAACGGTTGTCGAAAAACTCATCACCAGAGACAAAGTGGTTGCGATTGCGGGCGAATACCATTCATCCGTCTGCAAAGCCGAGATCGAGGTCGTCCATCAGCACGGCATCCCATTTGTTATTGGATCATGCTGGTCTGATTCGCTGACCTCTGCAGGCTATGACGAAGTCTTTCGCACCAGTGTCTACTCGTCAAAACTGGCCGAGAACATGGTCGCTGTCATGGCGGCGAACGGGATCAAGAAGGCCGCCAGTCTGGTGGAGGATACAGACTATGGAATCGGCATCGCGAAAAATATTGAAAACGCGATTAAGAAGTTAAATGCAGATATTGACTTTCAATACGAAGTCGTTGAGAAAACATCTAAGGATTTTGTACCCATTCTTTTGAAGTACAAGACCAAAGTCAAACCAGAAGTCTTGATTGTCGCTGTGACTCAACCAGGTGGCTTTCTCATCCTTAAACAGGCCCATGAAATTCGCTTCGCCCCAACGAAAGAGACGCTTTATCTAGACGGCACCTGCACGGCGCAGAACGACAAAGTCTTCTGGGAAGCGGTGAAGGATGCGGGAAATTATGTGTTGATGTCCTGTCCCTATAGCCCAAGCGTCAAATTGACTGACCTTGGCGAAAAAATCAAACAGCGGTACATCGACAAATTCGACCGACAACCCAATTACCTGCCACTGCAGGGCTACGACGCCATGATTTCATTGCTGACGGCTATCAAGAATGCCGGCTCGACTGATAGCAAGGCGATTATCAAAGCCTTGCAAGCACTCAAAATTCCGGGCACCCGGGGTGATATCGAGTTCTCACAAGAAGATGGCGTTTGGCACCATCAATGGAAGGCCGTACCGACCTTTATCTTCCAGTACACAAAGGTAGGCCAATCGGCAGGGGATGCAGCCGTGCTGTTTCCGAAACAATTTGCTACCGCTGGAATTGTGCGTCCATAAAACTGACAGCGGGTCGAGGGTGAGCGAGGACTCACCCCCGACCCTGTCTTTTAGCACTTACACTGGACCATGGACTATTACCTACTCTCGCAACTGATCAATGGCGTAATTTTCGGCTTGATTTATGCGTTGATCGCGCTCGGCCTAACTATCGTGTTTAGCATCATGCGCGTCGTCAATTTTTCGCATGGCGAGTTTTATATGCTGGGTGGTTACACCCTGTACGCACTAACTTCCGGGGCCGTCACGTTTTTCTCCATTCCATTGTCGATGCCAACGATTATCGGCTTACCAATAGCAATGATCGCCGTCGCGATATTTGCCATTGTCGTCGAACGGGGCATGTTGCGCCCGATCTACACCGTGCGAATGGATCGACCCGAGGAATACGCCATCATCCTAACATTCGGTCTGTCTTTGTTCCTGCAATATGGCGCACTCACCGCGGTCGGGCCTTACGAAATGACACCGGGTGCCTTCTGGGAAGGTTCAAAACACATTTTGGGTGATCTGTATCTAGCTGGTGACCGATTGTTTGCGACGGGTGTCTCGGCGCTTTTAATCGCTATCACTATCTACTTTATTTACGGCACATGGACTGGACGCGCCCTCATGGCCACTGCCCAAAACCGGGTTGGCTCAACTGTGGTCGGCATCAACACGGTGCGCATGAATATGATCGCGATGGCATTGGCCGGACTCCTCGCGGGCGCCGCTGGTGCAGCGATGGCACCGATATTCCTTGTCTACCCGGATGTCGGTCAGATTCCGGTCATTAAGGCATTCGTCATTATTGTCCTCGGCGGTATGGGATCGATACCCGGCGCAGTCGTCGCGGCAATCATTCTTGGCATTGTGGAAAGCCTGGGGTCAGTTTACATATCAGTAGCCTATCGCGATGTCTTTGCATTCCTTGTTCTCATCGGAGTTTTGCTGTTTCGCCCCCACGGCTTGTTTGGCCAAAAGGAACGTCGCGCATGACCCTCTTTGAGAAGGCAACTTTGTCACTGGCCATAGTCGTTGGACTGGCCATCCCACTTTTGCTGCACAACGAGCCTTACTTTATCCGCGTTGCGGCATCGGTCCTATACTTCATCATTCTGTCCTCATCCTGGAACCTGCTGTTGGGTTATGCAGGGCAGTTGTCCTTTGCACACGCGGCTTTCGCTGGGATCGGCGCCTACACCTCGGGACTGCTCAGCGCTGGATTTCTTGGTGAGAATATCTGTACCGGCTTGATTGAAAATAGCCTGGGGCTCGTCTCTGACGTGCTTTGCGGCGAAGGCTACTCTCGGGATTTCCGTTATGGCATTCATCCGATCATAGGAGTATTCGCTGCCTGCCTTGTGGCAACGGGTATCGGCTGGTGCCTGGGGCGTATGTGCCTTCGTACACGCGGCCCCTACCTGGCCCTGATGACCCTCGGATTTTCAGAAACAGTGCGCCTGATTCTACAGATTGAACATGATTACACTCGGGGTTCGCTGGGGCTTCGTATACCCTACCTGTGGACTACCGACGACGGGCTACCGAATCACGCGATCGGCTACCTTATTATGTTTGCACTGACCGTGCTAACGATCTTTATCCTTTACCGACTGGTCAACTCGGAAAAAGGGCTGTATTTGAAGGCTATCCGGGAAGACGAGGATATTGCCGCCGTGATGGGAATCGATCTGGTGAAGTGGAAAGTGCGCGCGTTTGTTATCTCCAGCGCATTTGCCGGATTGGCCGGTGCGCTATACGCTCATCTGTTCGTGCAAGTGCTCGCCCCGCAAATGCTACTGATCCTTGAAATGGGGCTAATCCTAGCGATGACGATCGTCGGCGGACTCGGCACTCTGACCGGCCCGGTGATTGGCGCCATACTGCTGGTGGTTTTATGGGAATTCATGCGCGACATCAGCCCCTATGCCCACATGCTGCTCTTTGCCACACTGGTGATTGTTGTGATGAAGTTTTTTCGCGGCGGATTGTTCGGTCTGGTCTCGACCTGGCTTAAGGAGAGAAACCTGATCGCCAAAGCTCCACCGTTTACAGTGGACTAAGACTGCCCGCGGTCACGTTATTTGAAAAAAACACGGCTGTGAACCACAGTCGTGTCTACGCAAGCCGCGGCGCAAACTTGGTCGTGCTCCAACCACCATCGACGGCGAGCACCTGACCGGTAATAAACGACGCTTCATCTGATGCCAGGAATAACG
>CAJWZI010000058.1 GCA_913049615.1 uncultured Alphaproteobacteria bacterium
AATTATTTGAAGTTATGTAATTGATTTTATTGTATAATAGAACTACTTCCGTAGCCCATAGTGCCCTCGATTTTGTTGATCCGGATTATCATAACGTTTGTTTCCAATCACACCAACTTGGGTGCAGAATACGCCCATGACCAAATCAGACCGCATCTTAACCGTGGGCGCAGCACAGCTTGGCCCGATTGGCCTGAATGAAAGCCGCCCGCAAGTAGTTGATCGACTGTTGTCCTTGCTGGATAAGGCCCATGATCGGGATTGCGACCTGGTGGTTTATCCGGAATTGGCTCTGACTACGTTTTTCCCCCGTTGGTATTTCGAAGATAAGGAGCAAATCGAGAAATTTTTCGAAAGTGCTATGCCAAGCAATGAAACCCAGCCATTATTCGACCGGGCCGCGGAATATGGCATCGGCTTCTGCCTGGGATTTGCGGAGCGGTCAGATGGAAAATATTTCAATACCTGCATACTTGTGGACAAGTCCGGAACGATTGTGGGCAAATACCGCAAGGTGCATTTGCCGGGTCATTCGGACCACAAACCGGAAAGAAAGTGGCAGCATCTGGAGAAAGCCTATTTCGACGTAGGCGATCTGGGCTTCCCAGTCTGGCGTACCATGGGCGGCATCATGGGAATGTGCATCTGTAATGATCGCCGCTGGCCGGAAACATACCGAATGATGGGACTACAAGGCGTCGAGATGATTATGCTGGGCTACAATACCCCAGCTACCGAGCCGCCCTGGGGGTTTGAGCCGACTCATCTGGCTAGCCTGCACAACAACATTTCTATGCAATCCGGAGCCTATCAGAATGCCACCTGGGTGATCGGCGTGGCTAAGGCGGGACGTGAGGAAGGCTGCGACATGCTGGGCGGCACCCTGATAATTGCGCCAACTGGGGAAATTGTAGCCCAGGGCCATACTTTGGGCGATGAATTGGTAACTGCGGACTGCGACCTGGATGCGTGTAATCACTACAAAAACACGGTTTTTAATTTCGCCGAACACCGCCAACCCGATCAATACAAACTGATCACTCAAACCGCAGGCGCCATTTTACCGTCTGAGTAAGGCAAAAATTCTATGAAACTAATCGGCGTCGATGTCGGCGGTACATTCACGGACGTAATGTACGGAGATACAGAAAGCCAGATTATCGCCGTTCACAAGGTGCCGACTACTCCCGACGATCCCAGCCTGGCCGTTATTCAGGGCATGATAGAAATTTGCCAACGATTCAACGTGGACCGGAGTGCAATCGATCATGTGCTGCATGGCACAACCATCGCGACTAATGCTGTATTAGAATACAAGGGAGCAGTTACTGGCCTAGTCACCACGGAAGGTTACCGGGATATCCTGCATATTGGCCGACACCAACGGCCTCAGCATTATTCCATCATGCAAGACGTGCCCTGGCAGGACCGGCCCCTGGTGCAACGGCGCCATCGCAAAGTTGTTGCCGAACGCTTGACACCCCCTGATGGTGCGGTGCTAACCCCTTTGGACGAGGAAGCCGTCAGAAAGGCCGCACAGGAGCTAAGGACAGCCGGTGTCGACGCCATCGCAGTATGTTTCCTCTTCGCCTATATCAACCCCATGCACGAAGACAGGGCCGCGGCCATTATCCGTGAGGAATATCCCGATTGCTTCGTCACCACATCGTCCGCTGTGTCACCACAGTTCCGTGAGTTCGAACGCTTTACCACCGCCGCTATGAACGCTTTTATTGGCCCTAAGGTACGGACATATGTAAAAGAACTGGAAGGCGCTCTCAGCGACAATGGATTCAAGGCGGATTTGCACGTCATGGGCTCCAACGGGGGGGTTGCGACAGGCGCCATGGTCTCGGAACGACCAGTTTTGACGCTGTTATCGGGCCCAGCGGCTGGTGTTCTAGGCGGAGCAATGAGTGGGGAACGGTCTCACCGCAAAAGTCTCATCACCTTTGATGTGGGTGGCACCTCTGCCGATATCGGTCTTATCGTAAACGGCCAATTCGCCGAAGCGACCGCCCGAGACACCTGGATTGGTGGCTATCCAGTAATGGCGCCCATGATTGACATCCACTCCATCGGTGCAGGTGGCGGGTCCATCGCACACCTGGACGCGGGCGAGGCCTTTCGGGTTGGCCCACAATCTGCCGGGGCCGAACCAGGCCCTGCGGCGTACAACCGAGGCGGCACGTTGCCAACCGTGACCGATGCCCACGTCGTTCTAGGCCGGTTACAACCAGGCAACTTTCTGGGCGGGGAAATGAGCCTGGATGCAGGTGCCGCCCGTGAAGCGGTGAGTGAACTGGCAGAAAGTCTAGGTATGTCAATCGAGGCCGCCGCTGACGGCGTTCTAACTATTATCAACTCCAACATGGCAAATGCCATCCGTTCCCGCACCGTGCAGAAAGGCCATGACCCTCGGGAGTTTTCCCTGGTTGCCTTTGGCGGTGCCGGGCCGTTGCACGGAGTGGATGTAGCCCGCGATTTGGGCATACCTGAGGTGATCATCCCACCATATCCCGGTATTACGTCCGCCGCGGGGCTGTTGACCACGGATCTCAAATACGATGCCATCCGTACGGAATTTCAGGTCAGCAGCAACGCCGACGGAAAACGTCTCACTCGGGATTTTGAAACCATGCAAGCTAGCCTCGTTGATCAATTCAAAGCGGACGGCTTAGAAGCAGGCGCTGTGACCTATCAGCGCAGTGGTGATTTGCGTTACGTTGGACAGGGATACGAGTTGCGCGTCCCGGTGGCGGATGGCCCTGTAGACGACGCTAGTCTGGCGAATATCTTCAAGGCTTTCGAAAGCATCCATACAGCAGAATATGGACATGTGTTCGAAGACAACCCCATCGAAATAGTTAATATCCGGGTTACCGGCGTCGGCCAGATGCCCAAAATTGAACTGCCGACCCAATCCCCGGGCGGCAAACTAGACGATGCGATGCTGGAAGAAGCGCAATGCTACTTCCGGTTAGACGGTGAACAGCAGATCATGGCGACGCCACTGTATGAACGGGGCAAGCTGCCCGTCGACCAGACGTTCAAAGGGCCGGCCATTGTCCTACAAAAAGACACTACAACCGTAATTCCCCCCGGCGCCAAGGCGACAGCTCAGGCGTGTGGCAATCTATTGATAGAGACGGGAACCTAAAGATGAATATTCCAAAGAATGCACCACCTGTAGACCATGTTACCGCATCCGTCATACAGGGCGCCCTAGAGAATATTGCTATCGAAATGGGCTACAAGCTCATGCGCATGTCCTATTCATCAATCATTCGTGAATCAGAGGATTTCGGCGCCGGCCTGGTGGATACTCAGGGACGTGGGCTCGCAGAATCCGCCCAATCAACCCCCCTGCAATCCGGCCCAATTCCGGGCTACGTGCGCGGCATGCAAAAGATCCTGGCGGAGCGGGGTGAATCCCTGCGCCCAGGAGATGTGATCATGCATAACGATGCATATTCAGGTGCGTCCCACGGCCCGGACGTGGGTTTTATCGTGCCCGTGTTCTATAAGGACGAGCTGGTCGCGTTTTCGGCCACTACAGCCCATCACCTGGATATCGGTGCCCTGACACCCGGCAGTTGCGGTATTGTCGATGCCATCGATGCCTATGCCGAAGGCCTTCAGTTCAAAGCCATTCGCGTCTATTCAGAGGGCAACAAAGTAGAGCCGGTCTGGCATATCCTGCGCGATAATATCCGTGTATCGGACCTTGTAGTGGGAGATATGGAGGCGCAGATCGCTGCAGCCCGTATCGGCGGTGAACGTTTGGTGGAGCTGATCGACCGCTATGGCAAATCAACCTTCCAAGCGGCCTGCGAAGCAGTCATGAACCATTCAGAGCGTTTAATGCGCCAGGCCATCGGCGCCCTACCCGATGGAACCTACTCGGCTACCACTTTTATAGACGGCTATTTGGACGAACCAGACCCTGCTTATAAGGAATTGCCTTTATGCGTGGCCATCACGGTGAATGGCGAGGAAATGGTGGTCGATTTAACCGGTACAGCTAAGCAAATTGATGACAAGCCCATCAATATGCCCCTACAAGGCACCGTGGACATCGCCGTCTGGCTCACCGTACGCTCTGTTCTTCTGGACACGGCGATACATGGCCATATTCCTGTTAACGATGGTTTGGTGCGCCCCATCAAAATTGTCGCACCCAAAGGCTGCCTAGCGAACCCAATATTCCCTGCTCCCACGATTGCCCGCTTCTGCCCCGGCAACCAGCTGGCGGATACGGTGATGAAAGCTTTGTCGGGAGTAGCGCCCAGTCAGGTTTCCGCTGGCATTGGCAATCTTCGTGTAATCGCCTTTTCAGGCCTGCAGGATAGCGAACATTGGGTGCATATGGAGATCTTCGAGGGTAGCTACGGCGGCCGAGACGGTAAGGACGGCATGGATGCGGTGGATACCCTGTATGCCAATACCCGAAATAATCCCATAGAAGATATTGAAAGCCACCTTCCCCTACGTGTTGGACGATATGAATTACGCGAGGATGTCTGTGGCGCCGGTCAATGGCGTGGCGGCCTTGGCTCTGTCCGAGAGTTCGAATATTTGGACGACGGCGGCGCTTCCATCGAGGGTGAGGGCCACAAATTTGCCCCCTGGGGTTTCCGGGGCGGGATGGACGGTGGCTCCGCAGGTTTACGCTTGGACCGAGTGGACGGAAACGGCAGAGATTTACCGTCAAAAGTCCCGCACACTGCCATGCAGGCTGGGGATAAGTTTGTCTGTGTCGGGCCCGCCGGCGGAGGTTACGGCGATCCGTTACGACGCGATCCTCAACAGGTCCTGGAGGATGTCACCGATGAGCTGATTAGTATCAACACCGCCGCCAAAAATTATGGTGTGGTAATCACCCCAGACCTCACGATTGACGTGGCAGCCACCGCGCAGCGGCGCGCCTGATGCTTCTACGTTTTTTAGAACAGTGGGGACGCAAGCGGATCATCCCGGACCGGGGACCGTCGCACCCCTGCCATGATCAAGAAAAGCCATGGATGGCCCGCTATTATTTGCTGCTGCGCCAACGGCCGAGGTGGTTCCCTTTTAATTTCTTCCTTCACGAAATTTTGGACAATGATCATGGCGACGGAGTGCATAACCACACATGCCCATTTATCACCATCGTGCTGCACGGCGGATACTGGGAGACGCTCGCCGACGGCCGCCATTGGCGCCCTCCCGGATACATCGGTTTTAGGTCAGCCAACACACTACACCGCGTGGATTTGGAACCGGGCGTGCGCCCAATAACTTTATTTATTCCGGGACCGTTCGGTCTACGCAGAGGTACTCGGACGGCCTATGGCACCGCGTTTGACAACTGCTAAAGCGGCATCGCTAATTTCTCGATATCTTCGTCTTCCAGTCCGACCCGTTTGGCGGCATTGCGGATATCGTCCCAGGCCTCCTGAGTCAAAGGCACGCCATTGGCCAAGCGTTCCGCCTTGACTTGGCGCTCCTTATCGCCCGGCACGACGACCGGTTCATCCGGATTGGCAGGATTAGCGCTTTTTACATAATCAATATAGCGAGTAATATCGTTGGCAAAACCACCGCCGCGATCAAATGCCTCGACAGAGAGATAGATGGACAACATGCCATTGGCAAATTGCTCGTTCGGCAGTCCAGTAGCACGATTGCCGGTCAGGGAACCCCCCAGTAGTTCGCAAATAAAGGCCAAGCCGGAACCCTTATGCTCACCCATTGCTCGGATCGCACCAGAGCCGTTGCGTTCTGTAGTCGGGGCATCGGGACCCGCCGTGCCGTACAACACTTCAGGGTCCGAAGACAGAGTGCCATTTTGGTCGATCAAAGCACCTTCTGGTAGAGGTTTCCCACCCTTGGAGGCAACCAGGACCTTGCCCTCAGCAACAACGGACGTGGCGAAATCTAAAACCACGGGCGGCTCATCCCCGCGGGGAACGCCAACACAGAAGGGCGCAGTCGAAATTCGTGGCTCCGTCCCACCAAAAGGGGCGACCAGAACAGAACCTCGGGCATTAACAAAATGGATTGAGACATAGCCTTCAGCCGCCGCCATCTCGGCCCAATCACCGATGCGGCCAAGATGACCAGCATTATTCAAGGCAACCACGGCGGCACCACTAGTCGCCGCCTTGTCCAGACCCAGACGAACCGCCTGTTCCCCAATAGTTTGGCCAAAGCCGTACTGGCCATCTAGAATGCACAAAACATCGCTATTGAAATCGATTTGGACCCTTCGCCCGGCATGGAATATGCCTCGCTTCAACCAGTCGATATAGCGAGAGGTGCGTAAGACCCCATGGCTGTCATGCCCCGTCAGATTAGCACCCAATAGGCGCATGGCGATGCGCTCAGCTTCGTCCCGCATGCAGCCGCCGCGCTCAAAGATCGCCGCGACCAGAGCTTCCAGTTGCCCTGCGTCAACTCTCAATACCATCAAATGTTCCCTGTAATTCTGCCTCTAAACCTATTCGGCGGCTTGCAGTTCAGTGTTCATAGCGGCAACGGCTGGTTGCACTTCATTGATCATCAACTGGGTCTGGTGAATTGTATCCTTGTCGTCCGATGCCAGAGGCCTCAGAATCAATTTGGACAGGCCGGCAAGGGCGAAGGCACGTACTTTTGAAATTATCTCAACCGCTCCACCCACAGCAAAACTCTCCCGCGAGTTTCGACCGCCGACGCGCTCAAACCGCTCGGCCGCACGCGCCACCACATCATCCTCCCATTTACCGAAGCGAAAGTTGATGCCCGTGCCGAAATGATCCTCTTCAAAATCACGCCCCGCATCCCTCATACCCTGCTTTATTTTGGCCACAGTTACGCCCGCCTGGGCTGGGTTCTCAAAGGATGCCTGCCAGCCTGTACCGTATTTAATGGTCCGGCGCACCGCTGCATCAGACGATCCGCCAATCCACAATGGTATGTTCTTTTGCACCGGCAACGGCGAAATACGTACGCCATCATATTGGAAGAATTCGCCATCCATTTTCACCGTTTCGCCCCGCCACAGACGGGAGATGATCTCCAATCCCTCGTCCGTGCGTTTGCCCCGGCGTTTCGTTGGGGTCCCTGTTGAACGCCAATCAGCCGAAAATGTACTGCCGATGCCAAAGGCTGGCAGAATGCGACCGTTACTCAAAACATCAATAGTGGCGCATTGCTTGGCCAGAACCAATGGATTGCGCAGCGCTACGGAGGCGACATTCATGCCGAATTTGAGCTTTTTCGTGGCCCCTGCTATCGCGGCCATGGTCGTCATGCATTCCAGCATGGGCTCCTTGGAGACAAGAGTATCCGTCTGCCAGACAGAATCCACTTCACCTTCTTCACACATCTGTATCCACTTCCAGAAACCATCGGTGCTGGAAAAGGGATAGGTGGATAGACCCACGCCAGCCTGAATGCTCATTATAACGCTCCTCAGCGAAGAAATTTCTCCACCATACCTGGGAACGTACTTAAGATGCCATAAGCAATCTTGCCATTGAAGCCCGCTCCACCGTAGGCTGACTGCCACACAGGATGGAGGATACATGCAGTTTATTCATAATGCCTGGTATGTTGCAGGTTGGGCCTCCGAATTCGGAGGAGATCTCCGTCGAGTGACTATATTGGCGACGCATTTGGTCATGTACCGCACTTTAGAAGGTGATGTCGTCGCACTGGAAGACCGTTGCCCCCACCGCCTTTTACCACTG
>CAJWZI010000059.1 GCA_913049615.1 uncultured Alphaproteobacteria bacterium
AAGCAATGGCGGGCTTAGCAAAGAAGAACTAGGTCGCGAAGATGTTAAGGCGGTGTTGGATGGCTGTGAAAATCTTGGACGGCATATCGAAAATGTAAAATCATTTGGCGTGCCTGTGGTGGTCGCAATCAATCATTTCGTCAATGACACGGCGGCAGAAGTGGATACTATAAGCGAATACGTCGAAAGGCTGGGCTCCGAAGCCTTCCTTTGCAAGCATTGGGCTGAGGGTTCCAACGGCATCACTGATCTAGCTACGCGGGTTGCAGAAATTGCCGAAAGTGGTGTTTCTCAATTTTCCACTCTTTACCCTGACGACATGCCGCTTTTTCAGAAGATCGAAACTGTTGCCAAGCGAATTTATCGCGCCGACGAAGTCTTGGCGGATAAGAGTATTCGCGATCAACTGCGGCAGTGGGGTGATGCAGGCTATGGTCACTTGCCCGTATGCATGGCAAAGACCCAATACAGCTTCTCAACCGACCCCAGCCTACGGGGCGCACCCGTCGGCCATAGCGTGCCAGTGCGGGAAGTGAGATTGTCGGCTGGCGCCGGCTTCATTGTCGTTGTCTGCGGCGCCATCATGACGATGCCGGGCCTACCGAGTGTGCCGGCTGCCGAGGCGATCCGCCTGAATGAAAGTGGGGACATTGAGGGGCTATTCTAATTTTGTTCGGCATACGATGTTTCGCTCCCGCTTATATTTTGTCGTCTACATCACATTAGTCTGTGTGCGGGCATTGCCAGAACCAGGCATGTTGTTGCCACGTCAAAATCCGAAATGGCAAATACCGAGATGATGAAGGATAATCGGCTGATTGATGGGCGTGCGGTACAGGCTCGAATTTTATCTGAGGTAAGCGCCTACGTAAAACAGACTTCAGCCATGCACCCTATAGGTCGGCTGGTCTCCATCAGTATTGGCAATATTCCAGAAGTCGCCGTTTATGTCCGCAATCAGTCGCGCGCCGCAGAAAAGACCGGTATCCCGTTTGATCAGATGTCTTGGTCTGGCGACATATCTTATGAAGAATGCAAAGTCCGCATTAGTGAAATGAATGAGAACCCAGGCGTTGTCGGCATCATTATACAGCGCCCAGTACCTACTCATATCAATATCCGGTCATTGCAATCCTCAATTCACCCACTCAAAGATGTAGAAGGCATGAACCCAGCATCGATAGGCAACATTGTTTATAATGATGTTGCGTTGGCTCCATGCACGGCTGCAGCTGCCGTGGAACTTATAAAAGAGACGGGCCTTGAATTGCAGGGTCTGGAAGTCGTGATGATTGGCCATTCCGAAATTGTCGGGAAGCCCGCCGCCTTCCTTTTGATGGCGGAAGGCGCCACCGTGACCGTGTGCCATCAGATGACCCGATCCGTAGCCATGCATTCACGCCGCGCAGATGTGGTCGTTGTTGCAGTGGGGATACCCAAGTTCTTTGGTCCTAATATGGTCAAACCTGGAGCTGCCGTCATCGATATTGGTATCAACCAGCAAGAATTACCGAATGGCCGTGTGCGAATTGTTGGAGATGTCGACACCGATCAAGTTAAGGAGATCGCAAGTTGGATTACACCGGTACCAGGAGGTGTCGGCCCAGTTACCGTCGGTATTCTTATGCGTAATGCCACAATTGCACACCAACGCCAAATTGAGGCGGGTTGGCTGGCGGCTTAATTTTGCTGTGACCGAGGTTGTTGCATTAATCCACCCTAAGGCAACAAGAACCCGCTCCAAACCCTTCAACTACGGTCGATTATGCCCATATGCCCGGATTGGAAGTCGGCAACTGCTGTCTGCAACTCATCGGTATTGTTCATGACGAACGGGCCGTAACGAGCGATTGGTTCGCGAATTGGCGTGCCCGCCAGCAGCAAGAAGCGACCAACATCATCGCTCTCCAACACAGACAATTCTAATGCCGTTCCCTCCCCCAGCACAGCCATTTGTCCCCGTGCCACCCTGTCACGGCTGGGACCAAAATGGACAGCGCCCTCAAAGACATAAGTGGCTACATTGAAGTCGGGGTCGATGGTGATACGGGCAGTGGCGCCTGGACAAACACGCCAATCTTGGAGCCAGATCGGAGTATGCGTGCCGATAGCCGCTGACACACCGAACGCTTCACCCGCTATAACCGTAACCTCCATCAACCCATCCGAGCTAGCGGCCGTCGGTATTGCCGAAGCCGGCAGGTACTGATAGCCCGGCGTTGCGGATTTGTACGCGGCTGGAAGATTGACCCAGATCTGGAAGCCGTGAGCGAGGCCACCCGATGACTTGAAATCCGGTCCCGGTAATTCCGAATGTACGATGCCGGCGCCCGCAGTCATCCATTGCACATCACCAGCCTTGAGTAGTTGGCTTTTGCCAGTTGAATCCTCGTGCAGCTTCTGTCCGGCGAGAATGTATGAGACCGTTTCAAATCCACGATGGGGATGGTCCGGAGCGCCGATAGCTTCACCCGGCCCATAAGACACCGGTCCCACCTCATCCAGCAGGAGGAACGGATCAAATTGTTCCAGGTCAGCCGTTGGGACCGGGCGACGGACCAGAAAGCCAGCGCCCTCTTTTTGCTGGTGCGCCGTGACAACGCGCACGATCTTGCGAGCGACCATTCGCGTCAATATCCTGTCGTGATCTCAAGTAAAATGTCGTCGGGATCTCGGAAATAGATAGAACCCACCTTCTCGTCACCATGAATGTCATGCTTTATGTCGCGTTCGCGCAGGGTCAGAATAGCCTTGTTGTATTGTTCCGGGGTACACTTGAGCGCCAGGTGGTGCATACTTCCCACACCGCGCTGAGTCTTGAAAGGGCCATTCTTCGGGAAATCGAAGAAGGCCAGGAAGTTGCCGCCACCCATATCCAGGAATATATGCGTTGAACTCGGCTCATCGCGGTTGGCTACGACCTTATTCAGCGTCATACCGACGACTTCCGTATAGAACTTAATTGTGCGGCCAATATCCGAGCAAATTAGTGCCAGATGATCGACGCCTCCCGTGGCGACTGGATCGCCACCAGCTGGCTGGTTAGTCGGGGTGTATTTTTCAACAAGGGCAGCCCGCCTGGCGGCATAGTCAATTTCTTTAACGTCCGTCATCTTTTTCCTCCTGTGTACAGCCCCGGAGATTTAGATGGAAACCCTTCAGTAATAAAGGCCTCCAGTGAGCTAGTTCTTGGCCTACTAGCTGACAGGACACAAGGTTCCTATATCCAGTTAAGTTTAAACAGGCTGACGCGCCGTCTCTTTAAGGCCCTTTGGGCTCGCTTCTGACCTTACCAGCGTCCAATTGCATACTTCCAGTTGTTTGATCAGAAATCGGGCTATTGCCGCAGCTCCAAATCCGCCACTTCGCCGTTATTGACGATGAAATTGCTCAATACGTCGACTGGGTTTCTGGACCAATGACAATCCCTAGGAAAAAAATCTGGGGTGCCGGATTGGAATGTGCCCCAGGGCAGTAGTAAAGCTGGTAGGGAGGTGAATTTTGTTTATGGTCGGGTATACCAGTTTTAAATTTGCGGCGTGGTCAATATAGAACTTAAAAAATTAAAGGCGAGGGATGGCGATCACCGATTATGCGATACCGGAAACGCAATACGCACAATCCGGTGAACTGAGCATTGCCTATCAAATATTTGGGCGGGGTCGTCGCGACCTCGTTTACGTGCCCGGCATCGTTTCGCATATTGAACTCGCTTGGGAGGATCAGAAAACTGCGGCATTCCTAAACCATCTTTCTGAAGCCTTCCGAGTTATCGTCTTCGATAAGCGCGGCCAGGGTATGTCGGACCGGACCGAGGGGGTGCCAAACCTTGAAGAACGGATCGATGATCTGCGCGCGGTAATGGAGGCCGCTGGTTCCGAACGAGCTACTATATTTGGCCTTTCGGAAGGCGGACCCATGAGCCTTTTATTTGCGGCAAGTTATCCCGAGAAGGTCGAGCGCCTCGTTCTCTTCGGCTCCATGGCCCGGTTTGATGGAGCAGAAAATTATCCTCACCGACCACCATTGGAAGATTACATTGATGATTTTGTTGCGGCGTGGGGAAAAGGTGCGCTTGTCCACTTGATGGCTCCCGAAAACGACTACGAGCCTGGATACCCCGAGTGGCTAGCCCGCTTAGAGCGAATGAGCGCTAGTCCTAGTGCGATACGCAAATTCATGATGGCCAACAAAAGGATCGACGTAAGGCCTATCCTTCCTGATGTGCGGCTGCCGACCCTCATTATTCAACGGCGCCAGGACAGGGCCGTAGCGCGCGGCAATGGTCGCTATCTCGCTGATAACATTTTAGACTCCGTGTATCTAGAATTGCCAGGTCGCTCCCACCTCCCATGGCTTGGCGATCCTGACACGGTCGTTGACGCCATCGTGCGATTTGCCGAAGCGAGTAGCTTGGGAACGATTAGCGATGGCCTGGATGAACGTCGGTTGGCGACGGCACTCTTCACAGACATCGTCCAATCGACGGAACAGCTCGCCGCCATGGGGGATCAGCGCTGGCGTGAAATGATGGACCGGCATGATCATTTAGCAGAAAGTTTAGTTGATAATTTTCGTGGTCGTATCGTCAAAAGCACCGGTGACGGAATCCTTGCAATATTTGATGGGCCGGCGCGCGCGCTTCATTGTGCCCAACACCTAGTAGAAGAGCTTGGCGGTATTGGTCTCAGCGTACGAGCGGGTTTACACATAGGTGAGGTTGTAGTGCGTGGTGATGATATTACCGGGCTTGCCGTCAACATTGCCGCACGGGTCATGGGGGAGGCGGAACCTGGCGAAGTGCTGGTGACTAGAACCCTGATGGACCTTACGGGCGGAAGTGAAATCGTTTTTGACCCTGCCGGTACTTACGAGCTGAAAGGCGTACCGGGCACTTTCGATGTGTTTCGCCTCGCGGGCCCGTGAATTATTCACTCTCCCTCTTTTTCGTCTTCCTATGTCGAAACATCAGAATTCGCAACGCCCTGGGTCGCGTGCGGTTTGTCCATGAAATGGGCTAACCATTGGTAATCTTCGGATTCTCTGCGGCTGTAAAACTTGCGTGCACTAGTCGAGTTGCACTTAATCACCACCAAATGCTTCGCCTTAACCGCCTGACCTTAGCTTGTTTGGTATTCATTGGGTGGTATTCGTAGGGCAGAATCTGACGTCTGCTCTTTGCGCTCGATTAGGATCGCCAATCAATTGGCGCAATGGCGTAGCAATTACCCATTTGCCATTAGTGGTCACGAAATTGCCCAACTTCAGACATTTGATAACCATTTTCTCCTGACACCCTAACACCATGGAAAGATCGCTGATCTGCTTTGAGTGCAGCAATGGCCAATTCGAAGTATGTGTGGAGAGACTGTCATGGAATTGGATTTTGGCACGCATTTGGAAGAACAAATGCAACGGGGTGTCATACCGCATGGCATCGTTGAACTGATTATAGGGTTTGGTGAGCTCGAACACAGGTGCGGTGTCGAGCACTACTCCGTAACCAAGAGCACAATCAAACGCATCCAACGTTATCTTGGCCACAACAGCAGCCGCATCCTTGATTTCTACACAAGTCACTATGCCATCACCATCAAGAATTGGGTTATCACCGTTGCCAAAAAGCGGCCGCACCACACGGAGAATAGTGAATGATTAACAAATTCATTGCAAAGAAGAGGTCCAATCTCTCAGGCGTTAAACCCAATCAAAAAGAACAGATGGATACTCAAATAACGCCAAAAAACCGTGAAACCAGGACGGTATTGGAAAGTAATCCCGAATTTCACATTGCCCGTCTGGAGAACATGATGGCCCCTAGCACATCGTCCCTGCAGCCCATGACATCAAATGTAGAAATACGTTCCGTTCTGATTGGACCTGGCATCGAATTTGACGGTTCACTTAGCAATTGTGACGAAGTGGTCATTGAAGGAACGGTCAGAGCCACCATCGCGACTACCCATCTCATAGTAAAGGCGACGGGTAGATTCACTGGCAGTGCTGAAGTCGAAAAGGCCGAAATCGATGGTCAGTATGAAGGCACCCTCACTGCCAAAACACAACTACAGATCAATCAAACCGGAACGGTTATAGGCGACATTAATTATGCCCAGCTTGAAGTTACCCCTGGTGGAATATTGACAGGCAATGTCGACGCACTCACCAAAGGAGAGGACAAGCAAATCGTTAGACCACCCCCTGATCCACAAGAAGAGAAAAAGCAGCCATGATCGTTGCGCAGCTCGTCTTAAAGGAGATTATGTAATGAAATATATTCTCGCAGCCACTGCAGTTGTCTTGCCTCTCGCACTTGGTTCTGCCGATGCGACGACTGGCAGAATAGATGAAACCCCAATCTCCCTCATAGAGAGACATTTTGAACATCTCGCCTACATAGACTTTGCAGGTTATCAGGCAATGCGAGCAGCACTTGATCCATCCTCAAAACATGGCAATCCGAAAAATGCCTCTTTTGAAGCGACTGAACTCGATAACTACGGCCACGCTTGGGTCTATTTAAGTGCCCTGGCGGACTATGACCCTCGATCAACCCTGGCACGGAAAAGTAAAAGGGCCTACGCGTGCTACCTGACGGCACGTCGTAACGCCATGTCAACGGCAGGTAATGAAGGGGGTGATGTGACGGGTGCTTGGCTTGATCTGGCAGATCGTTGCGCCGCCAGCCTGCGGACCACTCTTTTGCTGTGGGCCGAGGGAACCTCTGTCCCCCTTGGGCGAGAGGATCTTCAAGGAACTTCTCCCTACCGCATGTTTTTCCCCTTCGACGCCGCCACGATTACCGCGATCGGCGACAACATCCTCCATTATATAGCGCGGTTTGAGCGGACGGGAGAAACGGTTCAATTTGTTGTAGAAGGCCATGCCGACCGTTCCGGTGATGAAGCCTACAATATGGTATTGTCCAAGCAACGGGCAGACGCAGTAGGGTCTAAGTTTACCGCTTACATGAAAAACGATCCCGTGCATCAGATTCAGGCAGTTGGAGAAACCAAACCTCTCGCTCCAACCCAAGACGGCATTCGCCACCCACGTAACAGGCGCGTGGAGATAATGATCGACCGGCTATGAACCCCTTTGGATTTGTGCCGGATTATCTGATCCACCCGCACGCCACAGATGGCGAAGCGACATGCTTGGTATTCTCATTACCTTGACTGCGCCATGAAAGTTTCAGCAAATGCCAATGATAATTCAACCGCCCTTTCCGATAAGGGAGCGCTTAGTCTTTTCAAATAGATTTTCTTTGGGTCCCCTATTAAGACGCCATGAGGCGCGATAAGACGTCACGATAACGTCGCGCGATGGTTTCCTTCGTTGAGTGCCTCCCGCCAGCAACGACGTTTTGGCCACCGACCCAGACATCTGAAACCGCCCGGCTGTCCGCACCGAATATCCAGCTATCCAACCAGGCATCATCGGAACGCGCGTAAAGCCCAGAGTGATTGCTGTCAAGTGACACGATATCGGCTCGATAACCCGGTGCCAAGCGCCCGATCCGCCGACCGGATGCTATGGCACCACCGTCCAGGGCTTGCTCAAATAGGGCTCGGCCAGTCGAACCCACAGTACCAGCCAAGCAATTTCGGGTGCGGTCTCGAAGGCGTTGGGAATACTCCAACAGACGCAATTCCTCGGCGACGTCGACGCGGATATTGCTGTCTGTACCGATAGCAATTCGGCC
>CAJWZI010000060.1 GCA_913049615.1 uncultured Alphaproteobacteria bacterium
TGGTAACATTCTGGAGAAAGAACCGGCCAGGGACACGACCGAACCCGCCGTTACGCACTAACTTTACCAGACTGAAAGCGTGATTTTCGGGCCGAGTTGAGCGATTTTTTCGAAATCCCGGTTTGTAGGTTATCAAAGCGCCCGGATCGGGTCGCCGTTTAACCAGGCAGTGATGTCCTCGACCGTCTCCAAATAAAACTCTGCCAAATTTTCTTCCGTCACATAGGCCATGTGCGGAGAAATGATGGTATTGTCGAGGCCCAGGAATGGATGATCCTTAGACAGCGGCTCTTGATCGAAGACGTCCAGCGCCGCCCCACCAATGCGTCCCGCTCGCAAAAAGTCAATCAAGGCCTTTTCGTCAACAATCGGCCCCCGCGAGGTGTTGACCAAATAAGCGTCCGGTTTCATCAGCGCCAGATCATCGGCTGTGATCAAGCCTCGTGTCCGCCGAGACAGCAGCAAGTGGATTGATACTATATCCGATTGGCTAAACAATTCGGCTCTGGAAACTAGTTCGGCGCCACATTCTAAGGCCCGTTCGGCGGTCAGGTTTTCGCTCCACCCAACCACCCGCATATTGAAGAAATTGGCTATGGCGGCCGTCCGCGCACCCAGACGCCCCAGGCCCACCAGGCCAATCGTTCGGCCAGCCAGAGTCCAGCCCACGCCAGTTTGCCATTTGCCTTCCCGCGCTGCCTTGTCCTGCTGCGGCAAGCGCCGGACCACTGCCTGGATCAAGGCCCAAATCATCTCCACTGTGGATTCCGTGTTACCCGCTGTGCCGCAAACGGTAATGCCATGATCAGCCGCCGCCTTCATATCGATAGCGCCATTGCGCATGCCGGTGGTGACCAGAAGCTTTAGGTTCGGCAGTTTTTCAAATAGGGGTCGGGGGAAGGGTGTGCGTTCACGCATGGCGGCAAGGATTTCAAAAGGTGCCAAACGCGTGGCCACAGCGTCCAGGTCAGCCAAAGTGTCCCGGAATACAGTGATTTCAATATCACTTGGCAAAATGGACCAGTCCGCCATTTCCAGGGCAACGCCCTGATAGTCGTCAAGTATCGCCAATTTAGTGGTCATGACAGGGCCTCAGTCCGAAACTTTTGTGAGGCGGGGATAAGCAAACGGTCGGCGAATATTTTCATGAATCTATCATCACGTTGCTCGGCCAGCGCTCTAATAATAGGCGCCAGGGCATACAACGCCTTGCCACCCGCCGTCTGGCCATAGAACCAATCATTCATTTGTTTGCCCGTGTTTTTTCCGGGCTGGGCGCTAACGGCCTCTCGATAAAAGGCCTTCAAATCCTCCACAGCAAATTTTAGGTTTTGACCCACGCTGTAGACGCAGTTTGGATTTTCGGGTACGTCGCCATCCAGGAAGATGCAGATAAAATCCGCAATCTCAGTGATCGACATGCCGCTAAGGCCAACCGTAGTGCGACCACGTTGGCGCAAGGCCATGCCGTACCAAGTGTACAGTCCAGCGATTTCGGCCTCCATAGCAGCCTCGAAGCCACCGCCGGCTAATATATCAACCGGCAAGGGTGGCAGGCTGATCGGACAGAACCATCCCTCACCCTCAGAAGCCGCCATATCCGCTGGCGCCTCGCTGGGGAAATCCTCAATCAATACAGGCCCGTCGTCCCTGTCTAACAATTCGAAAGCGGCACGAAGCACCTTTTTTTGAAATTCAGGATCATTTGGCGCGCCCATCGGCCGGCCTAATTCGAAGGGCACCCATAGGGCGCGCGGCGGTTTTGTCTTTTCTGTTTGCGGGCGAATTAGGCTGATCTGTGTCGTCGCCAGCTCTTCTTCTTCCAGGTAATGTGCCAGTCCGCCCACGGCGCGCGTGCACAAGGGTCAAACGGGCAGCAGAAAGACCGTATCGACGCCATCGGCCTTCAGATGCCCCGCTATCTCTCGGGCCGCGCCCTCCATCTCCACCGGATCAGTGGAGCCCATGACAGCATAATGGAATTTCGCCACGGAACCAATTTCGCCCACGTCCGCCAGTTCGTGCAATCGCGCCCGCGGCAACACAACATTCAGGTCTTGTTCGAATCCCGATCGGTCGAAATTCGTCGATATATGACCCATAATGAGATCGCTATCCGGCGTGTCATCCGCAATTACCCGGTAATCACTCGCACCAATCAACAACGGATTGTCATCGCGATGTTGCAGGGCCGCCGTAGAAATCAAAGCAACGCGGCGCTTATTCATGGCCGGGCCGGTTACCCAGGGCTGGGTTTCAAATTCCGGACAGGGAATGGCGCCCAGGTGCGAGCGTTCCGGCTCTTCCAAGTCCGCTAACCGTACCATTTCTAAGTCTCCTCTCTAAAAGTCAGAGCCAAAGGCGCCATGGGCGCGCAAATTGGCGATACCGGCCTCGTCATATCCTGCCTCGACCAAAATCTCCAGGGTATGTTCGCCTTGTTCTGGCGCAGGTAGGGGCGCCTGTTTAGGCGAACCCTCCACCCACAGAGGACTATCAATGATATAGTTCGCGCCCAAGCCGGCAACCGCGCCAGGCACCACGGCGCCAGACTGGATCGCCTGCTCGTCGCCGTAGATATCCTCGGTCCTGGAAACAAAGCCGGCAGTGACCCGGTGTTCCCTAAAGGCGTTGCGCCAGTAATCTACATCCTGGCCGCCGATAACCTCGTCGAGAATTGCTGTTAAGGCCTCCGCATTCCCCTGCCGCGTCTCCAAAGTAGCGAAACGGGGGTCTTCCATCAGATCGTGGCGGCCTAGGGCGGCGGGCAAACGTGTCCATTCCTTGCCTTCGTTGGCAGCAGTCAGCATCAACCACCGCCCATCTTTGCTTTTGTAGTAGTTAGACAGCGCATTCACAGCCAATTCTCGGCGGGGGCGCAAAGGCACCGCTGCACCGCACAAGGCGGCCTGGGCCATATAAGCGTTGGCCCAATAGCCGTTGGCCAGCAGGGACGAGTGCACCATGCTACCCTTACCGGTGCGTTCCCGTCTTAACAAGGCCAGCAGGATGGCCGAAAACAATGCGAGGCCGGTGGGATGATCCCCCTGCCCAGGCATGGAACGGGCGGGATTGCCGTCGGGGTCCGGCCGGACTAGGTCCATAAGGCCGCTACGGGCCCAATAGGCCGTGGTGTCGAACCCGGTCTGTCCGGCCTCGGGTCCCGCCTCGCCATAAGCAGACATAGAGCCATAGATCAAACGCGGGTTGACTGCCGCTAGATCCTCGTAGCGCAGGCCCAGCTTTTCTCTCACTTCAGGCATGTAGTTGGTAACCAGGACATCCGTATCCTTGACCAGGCAATGCAATACCTCGCGCCCGGCTTCCATGGTCAAATCCAGACACAAACCCCGTTTGCTGCGATTGTCCACCAGCATATGGTAAGGTTCTTCGGCCTCAGGCATTCCTGCCAATTCGGTTAGTTTCCGGTAACCATCACCCACGGGCGGTTCTATCTTAACCACCTTGGCGCCAAAATCCGCCATGACTGTGGTCGCTACCGGGCCTGCGATAAAGCTGGCAACATCGAGCACCTTGATCCCTTCGAGGATCATGGTTTCGTTGTTCATGTGGTCGTCCCTCGCAAATAATTTTTTGTGATAAACTAGTTTTTACTTGCCGCCCTGATAGCATCAATTGCCCAGACCTGGAAATGGTCCCACTTCCGCCTTGACCGGCCCTGGCTTCGTTGGCAGCATGTTTTCTTGGTTTGGGGATGGCGCGGATGAAGGTCGTGATCCTGTCTAAAAAGCCGCTCGGGCTGCGGGCAAAAATATTTAACGAACAGGAAAGCAATCCGGGCACGGCCCTGAACTTGGATTGGCTGCCATTTCTAGGCATCATTTGCCGAATTGCATCGGCCATTGCGGTGGGCAAGCAGTTCGTCATTGCACCATCCAATGCGCTGTCATTGCAGAGGATAGATTTCTACCAAGTGCTCACCACCTACCAGCGTATCCGGCGTCGTAGCCGAGGCCACCTCAATCGGCAACGCGAAACGGAACTCGTTCGAGGGCACACAGGGGGAAGACCGGTGGTTCGCGCGGCAGGCCACGTAGGTGAAGCGCGTTAAGACACCGTACGGAGTTTAACTACAGACCCGGAAACCATCGGCCCGGAGGATTTTGACCGATGAATGAAACGAGAAACTTGGAGGCAATATGAAAAAGCTACTCACCACACTTGGCGCCGGTGCAGTTCTGCTGGCCGCCGGCACCGTCCTCGCGGCGGACAAGATGCCAGCCGTCGTATTCGACATGGGCGGTAAGTTCGACAAGTCCTTCAATCAGGGCGTCTATGATGGCGTAGAAAAATTCCGCAAGGAAACCGGAAAAAAATATCGGGAATTCGAAGTTAAGAACCCAACACAAAGGGAACAGGCCGTCAAGAAGATGGCCCAACGCGGCTCTGACCCGGTGCTAGGGGTGGGTTTTGCCCAGGCCTCTGCTATTGAAAAGGGCGCCAAGGAATTTCCGAAAACCCGCTTTGCTATCATCGATATGGTGGTAATGCAGCCTAACGTAGCCTCCATCGTCTTCAAAGAGCATGAAGGCAGCTTCCTAGTTGGCCTTCTGGCGGCGATGGCCTCTAAGACGGGAAAGGTTGGCTTTATCGGCGGCATGGACATTCCCCTGATCCGCCGCTTTGAATGCGGCTACTATCACGGCGTTAAACATGCCAATTCCTCAGCCATCGTCTACGCCAACATGACCGGCACGACGCCGTCCGCTTGGAACGACCCCACCAAAGGCGCTGAATTAGCTAAGAGCCAGTTCGACAGAGGCGCTGATGTGGTCTTCGCGGCCGCCGGCGGCACCGGTATCGGCGTCTATCAGGCCGCTAAGGACAACGGCAAATATGCTATCGGTGTCGACAGTAACCAAAACTATCTGCATCCAGGCACGATGTTAACTTCTATGCTGAAGCGCGTGGACGTGGCGGCATATAATGTCTTCAAGTCCGCCAACGACGGTAGCTGGAAGTCGGGCATCCAGGTTCTGGGCCTGAAGGAAGGCGGAATTGACTGGGCCTTGGACGAACACAACAAAAATTTGATCTCTCCAGCAATGAAGGCAGCGGTGGAGAAGGCCAAGGCGAGCATTATCGCGGGCGAAATTTCCGTGCACGACTATATGTCTGACAACAAATGCCCAAAATAAGGCGTGGGTAATTGCCTGACGTGGTTCGGGGGCGGTCGAGATGATTGCCCCCGGCGCGCCAGCAATAGAGCTGCGCGACATCAACAAACATTTTGGCCCGGTGCATGCCAACCGGAACGTGAACCTGACCGTGCCCGCCGGCACCATTCACGGTATTGTCGGCGAGAATGGGGCGGGCAAATCCACACTGATGAGCATTCTGTACGGTTTTTATCGAGCTGACAGCGGCGAGATTAAGATCGGCGGCGAGCTGACACCCATTCATGCACCAGAGGACGCCCTGGCCGCCGGCATAGGCATGGTGCATCAGCACTTCATGCTGGTGGATAACTTCACGGTTCTGGAAAATATATTACTGGGGGCCGAGGGCGGCGCCCTGCTAGCCGCCGGCATGGCCGCGGCTCGGGCCGAAGTCACCCGGTTAAAGGCCGAATACGGCTTGGATGTGGACCCGGATGCGGAGGTCGGCGAACTGGCCGTAGGTCTACGCCAGCGCGTGGAATTGTTGAAGGCGTTGTATCGCGGCGCCAATATTCTGATTTTAGACGAACCGACTGGCGTGCTTACACCGCAAGAAACGGAACGTCTGTTCGAGATTCTCGGCTCCATGCGGGAACAGGGCGTCACAGTCATCCTGATCACCCACAAATTGCAGGAAATCATGGCCATCACCAACAACGTCTCTGTCATGCGGGCGGGCGCGATGGTCGCACACCGGGAAACCGCGCAAACCACGCGGGAGGAACTAGCGGAACTAATGGTGGGCCGACAGGTTTTGTTACGGGTAGAGAAACCTCCCGCGCAACCGGGAGACGTGGTGTTGAGGACCGAGAACCTGACAAAAATCGACGATGCCGGCGTAACACGTCTGGATCACGTGAGTTTTGCATTGCGCGCCGGTGAAATCGTCGGTGTCGCCGGCGTTACCGGCAACGGACAAAGCGAGTTGTTGGAAGTATTGTCTGGAATTCAGGCGCCCGACTACGGTAACTGGACCATCCATAATCGGGTCGTAGATCAGAATCATCCATCCAACCCGGCGGAAATTCGGGAGCTTAATTTGGCCCATGTTCCCGAGGATCGGCAACGCATGGGAATAATTTCAAGATTCGCAGCCCGGGAGACAACCATCCTGGGCTATCACCACGACCCAACCTACACGGGGCCGGTACTGTTGAAGACTGACGCGATTGTCGCGGATACCGAAGGCAAGATGGACCGTTTCGATATTCGGCCGCCGAACCCTAGATTGACCTCTGACAGTTTTTCGGGCGGCAATCAGCAAAAACTGGTTCTGGCTCGGGAAATTGAGCGGCGCCCAGATATCTTGCTAATCGGCCAGCCTACGCGCGGCGTGGACATTGGCGCCATCGAATTTATACATCAGCAACTGGTACAAATGCGGGATGCGGGATGCGCCGTGTTGCTGGTTTCGGTGGAATTGGACGAAATCCTGTCTTTGAGCGACCGCATCCTAGTGATGTTCGAGGGCCGAATCGTGGGCGAGGTCGATGGCGCCAAGGCCGACACCCGCACCATTGGCCTAATGATGGCCAATGCCTTCGAGAAAGAGGAGCAGACCGGGGCGGCACATGTCTAGTTCACCGGCCAAACTGCCTGCCTGGGTCGATATCGCCCTGCTGCCTGTGATTAACGTGGCCCTGGCCTTCATTGTCTCGGGTCTGCTGATCGCCATCCTGGGACAGGACCCATTCGAGGCCACCTGGATTATGATCAGGGGCGCCTTCGGCTATGAAGAGAGCCTGGGATATACCTTTTACTACACCACCAATTTCGTCTTCACGGGGCTCGCTGTGGCAGTGGCTTTTCACGCTGGCCTGTTCAACATCGGCGGTGAGGGTCAGGCCTATATCGGCGGCCTGGGTGTTGGCCTTGTATGTCTGTACCTCGGTCAGCATCTGCCTTTTATCCTGATGCTGCCGGCCTGCTTGATCGCCGCCGCCTTGTTTGGTGGTGCCTGGGCATTTATTCCGGCCTATCTGCAAGCCAAGCGCGGCAGCCATATTGTTATCACGACGATCATGTTTAATTTCATCGCCGCTTCGTTGATGGTCTATTTGCTGGTCAACGTGATCATTCAACCTGGCCAGATGTCGCCGGAGACGCGGGAGTTCACGACCAACACATGGCTGCCATTTATGCACGAAGCATTCGCCTGGTTCGGGGTCGAGATCGCCCAGTCGCCCTTGAACCTGTCCATTGTCTGGGCCCTGATCTGCTGCGTGCTGGTGTGGTGTCTGATCTGGCAGACGCGCTGGGGTTATGAAATTCGGGCCGTCGGCGCCAACATCTCTGCTGCCGTTTACGCCGGCATGCCGCCCGCCCGCGTCATCATCGTCACCATGTGCATCTCGGGCAGCCTATCCGGTTTTGTCGCCATCAACGAGATCATGGGGGTGCACCACAAATTGCTGCTGGATTTCGCCGCCGGCTATGGGTTCACCGGCATC
>CAJWZI010000061.1 GCA_913049615.1 uncultured Alphaproteobacteria bacterium
TAGGGCGTTGAATTTTCAACGGACCTTTGCATCCGGTTTGAGCAAAACTATATGCTGTAAAGACTTTCGCGGGGCATGGAGCGGACGAGGAGCGTCGATGAAATTAGTCTGACTGACCCGTGACAGATCAGCTACAAAGCACTCTATATCACGACGACCGTAATCGAAGTTACAGGTAGAAAATAGAATGAAAGACAAGGAGTTGGCGATTGCGATCGATACTATCGCGCGGGAAGCTGGTGCGGCTATTTTAGCGATCTATAGCCGGGAATTTGAGATAGAAACTAAATCCGATAACAGCCCGGTAACAGAAGCGGACCGGGTGGCAGAGGCTATCATCGTCGCGAAGCTGCGATCATTGACCCCCAAAATTCCTGTGGTGGCGGAAGAAGAAGTGGCCGCAGGCAAACAGACCGATGTAGGGTCAGGAGCATTTTGGTTGGTTGACCCTTTGGACGGCACCCGAGAATTCATCTCCCGAAATGGTGATTTTACGGTAAATATTGCCTTAATTAGGGATTGGGAACCCGTTTTAAGCACAGTCCATGTTCCGGCCAAAGCGGAAACATACACCGCCGCTGGTGCGCATCAGGTTACCTGCCAACGTGGTGATGGCCCGGCCGAGGCTATCGGCGCTCGAAGACCGGCAATAGATGGCCTAGTGGCCATAGTCAGTCGTTCTCATGCCTCGCCGGCGACAGACGAATTTCTCGCCGACTTGAACATTAAGGAACGGATTGATGCTGGTAGCAGCCTCAAGTTCTGCCGAGTGGCTGAAGGTGCCGCTGATTTGTATCCCCGCCTGGGGCGAACCATGGAGTGGGACACGGCGGCAGGTCATGCCGTACTGTCCTGTGCCGGCGGCTGCGTTAGCAACCTGGACGGCACGCCCTTACTCTACGGCAAGAACGGCTTCGCAAACCCACATTTCGTTGCCCGAGGACTGAAAGTCTAATGCACGATAAATAGGCATGTACGACGGCTAGAATTCTCTATTTAAATTTTCGGCGACGCAGTCCACAAACAGTGCCCAGAAGGAACCCCGCACAGACCTTAGCATGCCAATCTGCAATGAATTCGCACATTTGCAAGGTAGCCTGATCCAAATTGTTGGCACATTCGGAGCGGGCTCAAACTATCAGGTTTTCCGAGCTTGAAGCTGAAGGACATCAGCGTCCGGGAACGCCGCATAAAGCCTTTCGACATCACCGCTTCGAGCCTCTAGCACAGCGCGTTGATTGATGTATCCCTTGTCGGTGATTTCATTGACATCAATCGCCGGCGGCGCTGTCAGTAACAACAGCCGCGCAATCCGGGTGGAAGACCCCGGATTGACCCGGTTATATGCCGACAAAGTTTGAAGGAGGTGTTCACGCAATTCGGCCGATTGGGCGGCATCCTCCAAATCGATACCTTCGTTACCCAGAAAAGCACGGCTACCGCCAATGCTGAGCCATGCCAGCAAGGCCACAAAATCCCGGTCATGACCAGCGACCACCACGTCCTGGAGAACAGGCGAGGCTGCCGTCAATGCAGCCAAACGCAGGGCACCACTGTTCACCCAGGTACCGGTGGTCAGCTTGAAGTCTTCAGCTACGCGACCGTCAAATACCAGTCCCTGGGTCGGGTCGTCGGGGTCAGCCAGGCAACCGGCATCGCCAATTTTGTAGAACCCTTCATCGTCAAAGGCCGCAACCGTCAGATCCGGTTGTTTCAAATATCCCGGCGTGACATTTGGCCCACGCACTCGTAGTTCCATCTTGCTGCCATTGGGCACCATCTTAATGTCCGTGCCGGGCACGGGCAGGCCGATGACACCGGCGCGGTCAATATGCCAATGCACGGCGGTGGCCATGGGCGCAGTTTCCGTCGAACCCCATGCCGAGACCATGGGAACAGCACGACCGACGGCTTGCTTCGACACGGCCACCAACCTCTCCCACAAATCCTGTGGCAGTGCGGCGCCTGCGTAAAATATTAATTCAAGTTGACGAAAAAAACATCCCCGTAAGTGCTCATCCTCTTCCAGGAACGGCAGCAGGGCCGCAAATCCTGCGGGCACGTTGTAATACAAGTTAGGAGATGCCAAACGAATATTCTCTACCGTCTGGGCAATCAGACCTGGTGCCGGCTTGCCACCGTCGATGTACAAAGTCCCCCCATTGGTCAGTGCATTATTTATCACGATGTTGCCACCAAATGTGTGGTTCCAAGGCAACCAGTCCAAAAGAATTGGTGGGTTCTCCAATAAAAACGGCCATATTTGACGCAATTGCTGCATATTGGCACATAACATTCCTTGCGTATTAATTACGCCCTTAGGCATTCCAGTAGAACCCGAAGTAAAGAGATATTTTGCTACATTGCTCGGACCGACCTTGGCGAAGGCCGCTTCCACCGCTTCTGTCGGCTGGATTTCTGTCAATTTATCGAATACCCCAGCGTCGAAACGTTCTGTCCCCTTCAAATTGAGGCTATCGAGTGCATTCTCGAACGGGATTGAATTTTCCACATAGATCGCGGCGGGCTTTACGAGGTCAAAAATATAGCGCAACTTGCCGTAATCCTGGCTCATCAACGAATAGGCAGGTGAAACAGGCGCCACCGGGACCCCAACCTGCATAGCGCCATACGTCAAGACACCTTGGCGCACACTATTCCCGGATAATATCATCAACGGCCACTGCGGTCCGAGTCCCATGTCCAGCATTGCCTGGGAAACCGAATCCGCTTGGCGCCGCGCCATGGCAAATGACAGTTTGCACCAGCCATCGCCTTCCCGCTCTGCCAGAAAAGTTCGTTGAGGATCACATTGAGCCCAATGCCGCAAATAGTTGCTGAGCTGCGCTTCACCCTCCGCCAATGGATGGGGTGACGACAGAATAATACTGCCATCCTCGCGATTATCGACAGCGACTTTAGGTTCAAGGTAATTCAACGGCATGTCATCACCTTATAGCGTTGCTTTCACTTCCTGTTACCCAGGTTTCCCTCATGAGCCGGTCGTGATGCCCAATGAAAGACCGAGCTTGCGGATCTTCCAATCCACTGGATTGACTGAAGTCGCCGCAACCTTAACTAAAACTTGACCTGGCTCAATTTCCGAAACGGGAAGACCCGCGGCCACAAACACATCCGTTGACCCGGTCTTCCGAATTATCATCGCTTTCATAATGCTCGCTCACATGCCCAGTTGAGACTTTGCCAAAATATTGTGTTGGATCTCATTAGATCCGGAATAAATTGACACCTTACGGAAATGCAAATAGTCCGGTGTGCAACTGTTTGCGTATTCGGCACCGATTGGCAATTCGTTCCAGCCATGTCGCAGGGCTTCGATCTGATAAGGGATAGCGTAATAGGCGACGGCCTCAGCCTTCAACTCCAGTAGGCGCTGTAAAATTTCGCTATTGCGAATTTTGAAAATGTTAGCTTCCGTCCCTAGGGCCTTTCCGCCCAACTCGCCATCTCGCGAAAACTTGTCGATGGCTCGCATATTGAATGCCTCTAAAGTGCGCAACTCCAACTCAATCGCCGCAATTCGGTGCGCAAAATCCGGTTCCCGGACTAAAGGCCGACCGCTGCACCGCTCATCCTGGGTTGAGATCTCCTTCAGTTGCCGGAGAATAGTCTTGTGTTGTCCCAGGGAGCCACCAGACATGCGTTCATGAGCCAGAAGATATTTCCCAATTGACCAGCCTCCGTGGATTTCACCAACCGTGTTAACCACAGGTACGCGTACGTCCGTATAAAACACCATGTTGGTTTCATGCAGGCCATCCATCAAATAGATGGGGCGGATCTCGATCCCTGGAGTTTTCAGGTCCGCCAGAATGAAACTAATACCTTCTTGTTTCTTCCCTTCTGAACTGGTGCGTGCCAACAGGAAACACCAATTGGCCCAATGGGCCTTAGTGGTCCAGGTTTTGGTGCCATTAATTATCCATTCATCCCCGTCCCGAACAGCGGTCGTCCGTAATGAAGCTAAATCAGATCCGGCGTCAGGCTCCGAATAACCCTGGCACCATATTTCGTCACCGGACAGCATGGGCGGCAGAAACCGCCGCTTCTGCTCCTCTGTTCCGAAGGCGATTAGAACAGGGCCACACATGTTAATACCGAAGACAACCAAACGCGGAGCGCCTACCAGACCCAATTCCTCATCAAAGATATATTTTTGGGTGAGACTCCAACCAGGACCGCCAAACTCTTTTGGCCAATTCGGCGCTACCCAACCCCTGTCATAGAGAACTTTATGCCAACCGACCACGTCCTCACGCTGCATTTCAATGCCGTTTTGTAGTTTGTATTTCAGCTCCGGCGGTAAAGAATCGTCCAGAAATTCACGCACCTCAGCCCTAAATTTTGCATCCTGATCGCTAAATGTCAGATCCATTGGCGCAATCCTTGGTGTATGGGACTACTCACCATAGGGGCCCTTCGGCACAACGAATTCAAGTCGGATTATTTTTGGAGCCACGGGGATTATTAACATGGAGCAAGTGGAGACCTAAAATAAGGCTTGATAACACTTTCTTCTTAAGGATGAAAATTAACAGAAGGTTGAAGCGCTCAGAATGACAGTCCAGGCCGCTTTGAAGCAGCAAACGCCGCAGTGTATAAAGTTGTGGCTTTGACGATAGCAAAGGTGGAGGGGATTTAGCCGTGACAGAAAGTATCTTGGGTCTATCCATTCCACGCAGAGAGGATTCACGTTTTCTGTCTGGCACAGCCAAGTTCACCGCTGATTTTTGCAAAGAGGGTCAATTGCACGCGGCGGTGCTTCGTTCTCCCTTCGCCCATGCCACTGTAACAAATATTGATTTTGAAGTCGCAAGGAATGCGGCAGGTGTGATTGGGGTTTACACCCATGATGATCTTGCTGTCGATGGCATTGGCCCCCTACCCTGCGCAGCTGTGTCTGCCGTTCAAACTCTAGAACCCATAGTCGTGCCGCCTCGACCAGCCCTAGCCAACGGGCGAGTTCGCCATGTGGGTGACCCCATCGCCTTCGTCGTCGCAGATAGCCGGACGGCAGCTCTGGACGCTCTTGACCTGATCAACGTCGACTATGAGGAACACACCGCTCTGATAATTGCTAGCGACGCATTAGTCGACGGCGCGCCGCAACTCTGGGACGAAGCACCGGGCAATCTCTGTTTTAGGTTTAAAAAGGGCGACGAAGCGGGGACTGAAGCCGCCATCGCCGACGCGCCCCATGTGGTGGAGATGAAAATCAAAAACAACCGGGTGTCACCCGCGCCGACAGAACCACGCGCGGCTATCGGCTCCTATGATGAAAGCTCGGATTGCCTGCACCTGCTCGTGACTGGCCAAGGCGTGCATGGTATCCGTAACCAGCTTGCCAACAATGTCTTCAAAATAGCGCTTAACAAGCTGCACGTTAGCGCACCGGATGTGGGCGGCGGCTTCGGCCTCAAGAATTTTGTCTATCCGGAGTGGGTGCTGCTGCTATGGGCCGCACGGAAACTGCGTCGTCCCATCAAATGGGTGGCCGAACGAAACGAGGAATTTTTGAGTAGCATTCAGGGCCGGGATATCCAGGCTAAGGCCCGTCTTGCCTTGGATAGGAATGGTCGGTTCCTTGCCCTGTCTGCGGAATTAACCGCTAACCTGGGCGCATATCTGTCTTCGTTCGGACCTGGAATTTCAACAAATTCGGCCTCCACCGCGATCAGTGGGATATATGATATTCCCAAGATGTTCATGGGTGTGACCGGAGCCTTTACCAACACCGTACCAATCGACGCCTATCGTGGAGCCGGCAAGCCGGAAGCCAACTATATTGTGGAACGCCTGATCGAAGCGGCTGCACGGAAGATCGACATGGATCCTGTAGAATTACGTCTGAAGAACGTGGTCGCGACGTTTCCCCATACCAACGCCATGGGGATGGAAATCGATACCGGCGATTTCAGAGGCAATATCGAAATGGCTGTTCAGCTCGCCGACCGGCCCGGGTTCGAGGTCCGGCGCACCGAGGCCGCTAAGAAAGGACGCCTGCGCGGTTTAGGCATTGCCTGTTTCATAGAGACTGCGCGTGGCGCTAACAATGAAGGTGCAGAGGTTAATTTTCGTGACGATAATATTGTCGAACTGCGTTTGGGAACGGAATCCAATGGCCAAGGTCACGAAACCGCGTTTAGTCAAATTGCTGCCGATAAATTTGGCCTGCCGTTAGAAAGTTTCCACTACGTTCAGGCGAATACGGCAGAAGTACGTGCAGGCAATGGCCATGGCGGGGCGAGATCCATGCATATGGGCGGTAGCGCACTTAATCATGCTATGGAAGCAGCCCTGGCTAAGGCAAGACCTATCGCCGCTCAAATGCTGCAAGCGGACGAGGATAATATTGTATTCACCGATGGTGAATTCCGAGTTAGGAACACGGGCCAGTCCGTGCGGCTGTTGGATGTCGCCGCTGCGGCCCGGGACCTGAAAGTTTCCGGAGGCAGAGGCCTAGACAGTTACGAACGGCGGGACGATGCCCCCTTTACCTTCCCAAGCGGTTGCCACGTTGCGGAAGTAGAAATCGACCAAGATACGGGGCTGTTAGTGCTTGTGCGCTATTTATCAGTCGACGACTACGGCCGGCAGATCAATCCGAGGCTGACAGAGGGACAAGTCCACGGTGGTCTCGTGCAGGGCATCGGCCAGGCGCTATTCGAGGATGTGATCTACGATCCAAAAACTGGTCAACTCTTGAATGGCACTTGGATGGACTACGCCATGCCCCATGCTGACCAAATACCGTCTTTTGAGATACACTTCCGGCAAACGCCTACATCTGCAAATCCCCTGGGCGTAAAAGGTGCCGGACAGGCGGGCTGCATGGCGGCCCCGCAAACCATTATGTCAGCCGTATTAGACGCCTTGAAACCACTGGACATCACGGATATGGACATGCCGGTCACGCCGGAACGTCTGTGGCGGTCTATTCGGGATGCGCTCTAGATTTTGAGGTACTTAAGACAAAACGACCGCACCCGACGGTCCAATCCAACTTGTTCAAAATTTCTTTACATAATGAAATTTATTTTTCGCCTAATACACAACGACTAACGCTTCAGGGAAGGCCGCTTTGTTTCAATGGCTATTGTGGCACAAGTTTGCGTGTTTCCAGGTAAATCTGGCGGACCTCTGGAAAATTCTCCCTCAGCTTGACCTCAATATCGCTAGTTGCCTCTTCCACTTCGCTTGAGGTTAGGCCATCCGCAAAATCAAGATCTGCTGCCAGCAGAATATCTCGTGGACCGAGGTGCATGGTGCGTATGTCCTGTACTCGAACTACCCTACGATCTCCATTAACCAAAGCGCGGCAACCCTCCACTACTTCCGGCTCTGCCGCCTCACCAATTAAAAGTGCCTTGCATTCATACGCCAGGAAAAGAGCCACGCCCGCCAGCACGCAACCGATGGCAATTGCGGCCGCACCATCCATCCACATTAAGCCCAGTTTTTGGCCTAAAAATATGCCCACCATAGCAATAGCCAATCCAAGAAGAGCGGCGCTGTCCTCAAACAACACGGTGAACAAGGCCGGGTCCTTGCCGCGGCGTACCGCCTCAAAAAAGCCCATTTGTCCCTT
>CAJWZI010000062.1 GCA_913049615.1 uncultured Alphaproteobacteria bacterium
TGATTAACGGTGCCTAAAAAACCCTAGTATTTGACGATGCCCTTGTAAGCCTGGTCGCCCCACATCTCCTCCATGCATTGGTCGCGGCCACAATTGTAACGGTAGATTTTGTAACGCACCGGATATTTTTGTAATAGCCTTGATGATAGTCCTTGGCTGGATATAATTTGCCGGCGTCTTCAATTTTAGTCACGATGGTTTTTTAGAGCTCCAGAGCTCATCAAGGCCTTCTTCGATGCTTCTGCCGACCGACGTTGGTCTAATGAAGTTACGAAAACGGCCGTCTCATAACTGACGCCGCGATCACAGAACTGCCCACCTCCATCGGTGGGATCGACGCTGCGCCAAAATACTTCCAGAAGCATTTCGTAGGTTACTTTACTGCGATCATAAATAATCTGTGCCGCTTAGCGATGGCCCGTGCCGCCCCGGACAACGTCTCTATAGGTGGGGTTTTTCAAGGTGCCGCCTGTATAGCTAGAATTAGTCTTGATTACGCCAGGCACATGATCCAACTCCAATTTAACACACAAGAAACAACCGCCGGCGAATATGGCCAGCGCATCGTCATTAGCGGCAGCGGCACACAAACTCGTGGAGACGGTCAAAAATAAGGCGGAAGCAAATTTAACAATTTTTACGGTCATGAAGCAGATTTCTTGGCACAAAATCATCAAAAACACCAAGTAGGCGTGATAGAAACATATAAGTCGTAGGTGATTACAAATCCGACATTGAAAATTCGCCCACATACTTTGAGGCTGAACGGTTTCGTGCTTTAAACAGGTTAAGCATTTTCTCGGTAGGCTGGAGGCCCCAATTCATGACCGACCTAGAGTCGCAGTTTGCCGGCACCCAGGATGTTCTTGAAAAGCACCGTTTCAATGTCGGAAATTTGCAAGACTATATGTCCAGACATGTGGACGGTTTTTCCGGCGACATCACATTGAGCCAATTCAAAGGCGGCCAGTCCAACCCCACCTATCGCATTGACGCCGATGGGCAGGTTTTTGTCCTGCGCCGCAAACCACCAGGCGATTTGTTACCCTCCGCCCATGCAGTAGACCGGGAATATCGAGTCATTAGCGCTCTCGGCCAAACGGACGTGCCAGTCCCAAGGACTTATTGCTTATGTGAAGATACCGAGGTTATCGGCACAGCATTTTACATTATGGAAATGGTCCAGGGCCGCGTCTTCTGGGACGGCACCTTGCCGGGCATGAGCAATGAGGAACGCGGTTCCGTCTATCGCTCGGTCAATGAGGCCATGGCCGCCTTACACAGGGTGGATTATCAAGCTATCGGATTAGGTGATTTCGGAAAGGTCGGTGAGTATCGAGAGCGTCAAATTCACCGCTGGAGTAAAACCTACCGCTTGGCGGAGATGGATCCAATTCCAGAAATGGACCACCTGATCGAATGGTTGCCAGAGAACATTCCGCCCGGTGACGAAACCACCTTGATCCATGGCGACTACCGTCTCGACAACATGATCTTTCATCCCAAAGAACCCCGTGTCTTGGCATTGCTAGACTGGGAGTTGGCCACCCTAGGCCATCCTGTTGGCGATTTCACCTACACGCTAATGGGATGGCGCCTGGACAAGAACCTGTTTCGCGGCATAGCCCATGCCAACCTCCCGTCCTTGGGAATTCCCACCGAAGACGAATTTATCGCACAATATTGCCAGTCGACCGGCCGAGACGGCATTCGCAATTTGGAATGGTACCTAGCCTATAACATGTTCCGCCTGGCAGCGATCTTGCAAGGCATTGCCCTGCGGGCCAAGGATGGCACGGCGGCCAGTCCCCATGCGATAGAACAGGGCCGCCGGGCCCGCCCTCTGGCGGAAGCAGCCTGGCGGCAGGTTGAACGTCTCGTGTAAGACAAGAGTACGGATACGATGACCGACTACCAGAATGAAACCATCCCGGTCCGCGAGGCACACCGACTGGACGAAAAAAAGCTGCACGCCTATCTGGCTGACCATATGGAAGGCATCAGTGACGATATTGCCCTGCATCAGTTCGCCGTAGGTCAGTCGAACCCCACCTATATGGTGAGCACAGGAGGTCAGCAATACGTTCTTCGCAAAAAACCGCCAGGAACCTTACTTCCCTCGGCTCATGCGGTGGATCGGGAATACCGCGTCATTACCGCCCTAAGCCCAACAGCCGTGCCAGTGCCCAAGACCTATTTGTTGTGCGAGGATGAAAATGTGCTGGGCACCGCCTTCTATGTCATGGACATGGTGCCAGGGCGCGTTCTTGACGACCAGTTCGCTCCAGGCTTCACCCCTCGGGAACGCGGCGCCGTCTATGACAATTTGCTGGAGATTCTGGCCGCCTTCCATAGTGTTGACTACGAAGCCATCGGACTGGGCAATTTCGGACGACCGGGCAACTATTATTCCCGGCAGATCAACCGCTGGACAAAACAATATTTAGCCTCACAAACCGAAAATATACCTGCGATGAACCACCTGATGAAATGGCTGCCCCAAAACGTGCCCGAAGATTACACTACAACCCTGGTACACGGCGACTACCGCTTGGGCAATACCATCGTGCATCCCACTGAACCACACATCAGCGCAATTCTGGATTGGGAGCTGTCGACACTGGGTCACCCTTTGGCGGATCTGGCTTACACCTATGTCTCCTGTTTTATGGGAACCGGCGAAGTTCCCGTATTACTACCTGGTCTGCCTACCGAGGATGAATTCGTCTCAAAATACTGTCACCTGACAAAACGCAATTGTATTCCCGATTGGACGTTCTACAAGGTATTCCAATTATTCCGCCTGGCAGCCATTGTCCAAGGTGTTTACAAGCGGGGCCTCGACGGTATTTCATCATCCGCAAAGGCGGTGACTTATGGCGAAATGTGCCGCATGCGGTCCGTCGCAGCGTGGGCCATGGTGGAGGCATCTAGATAGATTATGGTCGATTTCCTGGACCGCATCGCAGCCGCCGAAAAACGCAACAAATCTTTTCTATGCGTCGGTCTAGACCCAGATCCGACGCTCCTGCCAGAGCACCTTGCTGGTCAACCAGATCCTATTTTCCAGTTTTGCAAAAGTATTGTAGATGCGACACATGACCTGGTTCTAGCATTCAAGCCTCAGATCGCATATTTCGCCAGCCAAGCTGCCGAACAGCAGTTACGTCGCCTGATCGAGTATATTCATCTGAATACTAAGATCCCCGTGATCCTGGATGCCAAACGGGCCGACATCGCCAGCACTTCGCGCATGTATGCCGAGGAGGCGTTTGAGGTTTATGGAGCGGATGCGGTTACTGTAAACCCCTATTTCGGGCTTGATTCTCTGCAGCCGTTTCTGGACCGCAAGGACAAGGGTGTCATCATCCTGTGTCGGACCTCAAACCCCGGCGGCGCAGAAATCCAGAACATCAAGACCGCCGACGGCAGCCCCATCTATGAGGTTGTGGCCCGCAAAGCGGCGGTCGAATGGAACAGCAACGGAAATGTCTTGCTGGTCGCTGGCGCGACCCATCCGGACGAATTACGGCGTATTCGAGACATCGTCGGCGGTATGACGCTGCTGATACCCGGCATCGGCGCTCAGGGCGGCAAAATCTCCGCCATGATTGAAAGCGCCCGCGGCGGTGGTGTAATCATCAGTTCCTCACGGGCCGTCAATTATGCCGGCACCGGCGCCGATTTTGCCGCCGCCGCCCGCGCCGCTGCCCAGGGGACACGTGACGCCATCAACAATGCCCTCTATGCGATCTGCAAAGATATACGCGCCTGATTATCAGGCGGCCTTAGCCAGGGTGAAGCCCAGATCGGCGCAAGACTTGTTCAAGGTCGCGGCACCACTCACCGAAAGGGGCAGCATGGGCGGGCGCATATTTCGCCAGGCAGCATTGCCGCTGTTCTGGGCCATTAACTCCTTCATGGCCGGCACGGCGCCATGGGCTTGTAGCATCAAGCGGGTCGCCGTGGCTGTTTCTTGAGCAGTCTCAGCGGCCAACATTTCGCCGGACAGGTAAGCGGCATATACATCCCGACACAACATTGAAGTGGCGTTGCCGGTAGCTGTAATACAGCCCGCGCCGCCCTCTTTCAAAATAGCCAGCAAATACTGCTCGGTGCCGGCAAAGGTACGGAAACCGGGGATGGCCCGCGCCACAGCCTGCATATCATTCCAGTCACCCGACGAATCTTTTACGCCAACCACAGTTAGCGGATACGTCTGATTCAGGCGGACCAGCAGATCGGTGCCAATATCCAGACCGGTCATCGTGGGGAAGTCATAGACCACCACGCGCATGCGGTTATCAGCAATTCTTTGGATCACATGATCGAAACAGGCGAACAGAGCATCGTCGCCGACGCTCTTGTAATAAAATGGCGGCAACATGAGAATTTGATAGAAACCGGCATCCAGGGCCGCCTTTGTAAGTTCGATGGTATCCGGCAGGGCACAGCAGCCTGTGCCAATCATTATCTTGTCCTTGGAAATGCTTGAACTCGCGGCTGCTTCAATGACTCCCATCCTTTCGCCTACAGAAAAGGAATTCGCTTCGCCCGTCGTGCCCAGGACCGCGACGCCGTCGCATCCATTGGCCAGCAGCCATTTGTAATGCGCAACCATGGCCGTATAATCAACGGTCAAATCGTCATGCAGGGGAGTGACAGCGGCGCTCCAGACGCCAGAAAGACTATCGCTCATGGCTTAATCCAATCCTCAAGGTTCCTTGTCCAGAACGTGATGCTCCAACGGGCCCGCATGGCGTTCACTAACGCATCGGCCACGCACCGAAATACCCACACGGTGTACACTATGTGGGTCGCCGGTGACCAGAGGATGCCAAAACGGCAATTTTTTACCCTCTGCCAACAGTCGATAAGCACAAGTTGACGGCATCCAATATAGTTGTGCCACGTTTTGTGGGTCCAGCACCACGCAATCCGGCACCAGCTCGGATCGCCTTTTGTAGTTACTGCAGTTGCAGTCTGCAATATCCAAAAGGCGGCATGCCACGTTGGTAAACGCCAGTTCGCCGGTTTCAATATCCTCCAGCTTATGCAGACAACATTTTGCACAGCCATCGCACAGGGATTCCCATTCTTCCCTGGTCATTTGGTCAAGAGACTTACTCTCCCAATACGGCTTGTCATCAGGGACTGTTGTCTTATCCACCATGCTGCATGATAAGCAACCTAATTCGGATGGCAATAGGTTACGGGACCGTCTTTACGTTTCCCTAACTTTCCGAGACCGCCGACTGGATCCGCGCCGCTATTACCTCTGACGACGTGTTGGGTGCGAAATGGTGGAGATATTGGCCATTCGGGTCCATCAAATAAATGAACGGAGAATGGTCCATGAAATACTCGCCGTCCTTGTCGATCGCGCCCTTGGCAAAATAAGCTTTGTAGGCGCCCGCAACAGCCTTGATTTGTTCCACGGAACCCGTCAATGCCATGATCGAGGGGTGAAAATTGCTCACATAATCGGCCAGGACCTCAACCGTGTCCCGCTCTGGATCCACGGTAATCATCAGCGGTTGTACTTTTTTGGCCATCGGTCCCAAAACGCCCAGGGCTTCCGTAATCAATTGCAGTTCCGTCGGGCAGACATCGGGGCAATTCGTAAAGCCGAACATCACGAGCAAGTAGGACCCGCGATAATCTGTGTCGCGTACAGTTTCGCCCTTATGGTTTACCAACTCGAACGGACCACCGACGGCGGCGACGCCGGTTATTCGGGGGTTGTCACGGTTTTCATTCAGAAACAGCGTGTTCACAGTCAATCCGATAGCAACAGCAATCACCATTGCGGCAATAAACATCATGATCCTGGAAAACGACATTGAGCTATTTACCCTACCCAAGCGGTCTACGCACTCAAATCCTGCCAAGCACTACGGTTAAAATATTTAGGCTTCTAACATCCGACGCAGCAGGTCGATGTCTTCCGCCAGACTAGCATCCATCTGGCGCAATTCCTCGATTCGTTTGACGGCGTGCATCACCGTCGTGTGGTCACGGCCACCAAATTTGCGGCCGATTTCCGGCAGGGACCGGGTGGTCAATTGCTTGGCCAGATACATGGCCACTTGACGAGGGCGGGCCACGGCACGGGCCCGGCGGGCTGAATGCATGTCAGCCAAGCGAATGTTGAAATGTTGCGCCACCTTTTTTTGGATTTCCTCAATTGTCACCCTCCGGTCATTGGCGCGGAGGAGGTCTTGCAGTGCCTCCTGGGTCATTTCCAGATTGATGGGCCGGCCCACCAGGTGGGAATGGGCAATCAGGCGGTTCAGAGCGCCTTCTAGTTCCCGTACATTGGAGGTGATGCGGTAGGCTAGGAATTCCAACACCTTGGTGGGAAAATCCCGTATACTGGCACGGGCTAGCTTGGCCTCCAGAATACCCAAACGCAATTCAAAATCCGTTTGATGAATATCCACGACCAACCCCCAGCCCAGGCGAGAACGGATGCGTTCCTCCACATCCTCCAGATCCGAAGGAGAGCGGTCGGCTGAGATTACTATCTGCTTGTTCTGATCCACCAGTTCGTTGAAGGTATGGAAAAACTCTTCTTGGGTTGAATCCTTGCGAGAAAAGAACTGCACGTCGTCAATCATAAGAACGTCGACTGAACGGAAAACCTGTTTGAAGGCCATAGTCTCTCGGTCCCGTAGAGCACGAACAAATTGATACATAAAGCGTTCGGCGGAAAGATAGATGACCTCGCGGCCGGGATCCCTCTCTCGTATGTGCCAGGCGATTGCATGCATCAGATGGGTCTTGCCCAAACCAACGCCACCATAAAGGAACAATGGGTTAAAGTTGACCTCCGCCGTGTCAGCCACTCGGCGAGCAGCGGCATAGGCGAGCTCGTTAGATTTGCCCACTACGAAACTGTCGAATTGATAACGGGAATCTAGCGATGAACCCATACTCATGGTCCGGGGACTTGCAGAAGGCCCTGGTATTGCATGCGGCGCGGCGGTCCGGTCATCAAATGGCCCTCCGCCATCTACAGCCGCTTTAGCTGTAAACCGATCCCCAACACCAGTACCATCGTGCGCAGTGGCTGCCACCCGGCCCGTGACCGCGTGGACGGATATATTAATATCCCTAACGGTCGAATCCTCAGCCTGCCAAAAGATGCGAATACGCTCGCCATAATGGGATAAAACCCAATCACGCATGAACCTGGTTGGGGCCTGCAGATGGGCGAGGCCGCTGTCGATCCGCTCGAAACTCAACGGCCGCAACCATGAATTATAAGCCGCGTCCCCAAATTCGGACCGTAAACGGGCACAAACCCGCTGCCACTGACCGAGATTACCTTGGTCCATTAACTCGTCCTTTTGCAACCTGCCGCCGAACCCTGAAGCACCAGGGTAAATTCCCTCCGGTCAGATTGACGTTGTTGAAAGCCCATGCCCCGAATGCTTACCTAAGATGCGTCAAAAGCCTTCGCATTCGGCACCAGGTCTGCAATCGATGTCTTCGCGTCAACACCCCCCATTTCAACCAAGAAGTTCCGCCGAATGTTTCATTGAGCGGGTCGTCCCTGGTCTGATC
>CAJWZI010000063.1 GCA_913049615.1 uncultured Alphaproteobacteria bacterium
ACGGAGCAAAATTGGATCTGCGCGAGCAGAAAACTTCAATGCGACATTGGCCCAAACGAACACCACCAATTCGCAATTTAATAATGCGGTGGCTTTTCGTCGAATTGGCTGGGATTCAAATCACTCTCGATACGAACTAAGCGGGCGCGCTGTTCGGATAGGTCTCGTTGCAGAATTTCAATTTCCGCCCATTGTTTTTTGACCATGTTGTTCAAGTCATCAATAGTTGTGTCCTGGTGCACCATGCGGCTTTCCAGGACCATCAGGCGATCGGCAAAATCAGATATCTCATTCATAAGATGTTTTTGCGCCGATTGAAGCCTGGACGCAAGAGCACATTTTAGCGATAAAGCTTACGCAGTCTGGAGATAGAAGAGCATGGATATGCCGGGCAATTATCTAACGCACGTGCAGCAGGACCAGTTTTGGAGCGATGGGTATTTGGTGGTGGAAGGGGCTGTTGACAATGATACATTGGCGCGCCTGCGGGCTCAGATGGACGCTTGGGCCGCGGAGAGTCAGAAACATACCGAACCCTATGGTGAACCTACTGTAGACGGTCGCCCTCGTTTCGATCTGGAGGAGAACCATAGCGCTGAAAGGCCAGCCCTAAGGAGAATCAACAATCCGGTGGAGATTTCCGATCATTTTTATAAAGTGATGACCGACGCACCGATGGTAGACATGGTAGCTACCCTTATTGGCCCAGACGTTAAGTATCACCATTGCAAAATTAACTCGAAACTACCCGGCAGCCAAATGGTGGTGCACTATCATCAGGATTTTTCCTACACCCCCCACACAAACGACGACGTTATCACCGCCCTGTTACTTCTGGACGACGTGGACGAAGGCAATGGATGTCTGATGGTGGTTCCCGGCACTCACAAGGGTACCATCGACAGCCTATACGAAAGCGGCGAGTTTACAGGCAAGGTTAAACCAGTGCTGGAAGAAGAATATCTGAAACGCCAAGTGCCGATTGAAGGCAAGGCCGGTTCTGTCTGCCTGATGCACACTCGCCTGCTGCACGGGAGTGAAACCAATTTGTCTAAGGATCGGCGGCGGGCAATTTACTTATGTGTCTACAGTGCCGCCGACGCCATTCCCATCGCCCGCAACCCTATGCCGTCCAAACTGGAAGGCACTATTGTGCGCGGCCAAGCTAGCCAAACAGCCCGCATGGTTCCCTTGGAAGTCGAACTACCACAACAGCCGAAATCGGCGTCCTTTTTTACCGTACTAGGCCAAAAATCAGCCAGTGCCGGAAACTAGGGCAGGTTTATGTTGCGGACCATAACGCCGGCAGGCAATTCACGGCTAGAATATCTGGTTTCTGGTGTCCCCAGATAGGCTATCCGGCTAGCAAGAACATTACCGAAATGAAAACGGCCTGTGCCGGGAAAATGTGCATTCATGGTACACGGCAAATTTAGAGTGACGGCTATCCCGAGCAAATTTATGAAACCGAATTATATATAATTTAGTTCACCAATTCCGGAATCTTGTCGTCGCCGGAGGCTTCCGGGCCATTTTCCGCCTTGCCGCGTTTGGATGGTCCGCCGTTCGACGGTTTGACCTTTGGAATAAAATTGAAGGTCAACTGGCCATTCTCGACGTCAACAACCACTTTACCACCTTTGACTAATGTGCCGAATAGTAACTCATCCGCCAGGGGCTTTTTGACCTTCTCCTGAATGATCCGGCCCAGGGGGCGGGCACCGTAAAGCTGATCATAGCCTGTTTCGGCTAACCATTTCCGTGCCGCCTCGGACAGGGTGATAGAGACTTTGCGGTCGCCTAACTGTTCGCTCAATTCCTTAATGAACTTGTCCACCACCTTAGAAATTACCGCGGGCGGCAGGGATGAGAAGGTTATCGTGGCATCCAAACGGTTCCGGAATTCCGGAGTGAATAGGCGGTCGATAGCTTCCTCGTCGGCGCCAACCTTGTTCTCGCGGCCGAAACCGATGGCCATTTTTGACAGCTCCGATGCGCCCGCATTGGTGGTCATGATCAGCACCACATTACGGAAATCGATATGTTTGCCGTTGTGATCGGTTAGTTTCCCGTAATCCATGATCTGTAACAGGATGTTGAAGAGATCCGGATGCGCCTTTTCTATCTCGTCCAGCAACAGCACTGCGTGAGGTGTCTGATCAATAGCATCGGTCAGCATGCCGCCCTGATCAAACCCTACATAGCCCGGTGGCGCTCCGATAAGACGACTTACCGTGTGGCGCTCCATATATTCGGACATGTCGAAACGGACCATTTCCATACCCATGATCTTGGCCAGTTGACGGGCCACTTCCGTTTTTCCCACGCCCGTTGGGCCTGAGAAGAGATAGCTGCCAATGGGTTTTTCTGGCTCCCGCAAACCGGCGCGAGACATTTTCAGGGCCGTGGCCAACGCACCGATAGCCTTTTCCTGGCCAAACACCACAGATTTCAGGTCGTTTTCAAGATTAGCCAAGCTGGCCTTATCGTCCTTAGAGACGGTCTTGGGCGGTATGCGGGCGATTTTGGCCACCACGTTTTCCACATCTTTGGCGGAGATGGTCTTTTTGCGCCGATGTTCGGGAAGCAACATTTGGGCGGCCCCCACTTCATCTATAACGTCGATGGCCTTATCAGGCAGCTTGCGGTCGTTGATGTACTTCGATGAAAGCTCAACCGCAGCCTTGATAGCATCGCCGGTATAACGGATACGATGATAATCCTCGAAATATGGCTTCAGACCCTTAAGGATTTTCATCGCGTCGCCAACCGTCGGCTCGTTCACATCAATCTTCTGGAACCGCCGCAGAAGCGCCCGGTCCTTCTCAATATAGCCGCGATATTCCTTATAGGTAGTAGAGCCCATACAGCGAATTGTGCCGCTAGCTAGGGCCGGCTTCAGCATGTTGGAAGCGTCCATGGCACCGCCTGAGGTAGCGCCCGCACCGATCACCGTGTGAATTTCGTCGATGAATAGAATAGCATCAGCATGGTTTTCCAGCTCAGTTATTACCGCCTTCAGCCGTTCTTCGAAATCGCCTCGATAGCGTGTGCCTGCCAAAAGAGCTCCCATATCAAGGGAAAAAATGGTGGTATCGCGCAGCACCTCTGGAACCTCGCCCAGCACGACGCGGCGGGCCAAACCTTCGGCGATGGCTGTCTTGCCTACGCCGGGATCGCCCACCAGGAGTGGATTGTTTTTTTGCCGCCGACAGAGGATCTGGATCACCCGCTCCAGCTCTTCCGCGCGACCGATGACAGGGTCGATGCGCCCGTTACGAGCCTTATCGTTCAGGTCAATGCAATAGGCAGCCAAGGCCTCGTCATTAGATTTGATGTTTCCCTCGTCATCCTCCTTCTCCTCCGCCCCGCGGACGGTGCGTTCGGCACTCATGCCGGGTGCCTTGGCAACGCCGTGGGAGAGATAGCTGACCGCGTCCAGACGGGTCATATCTTGTTCTTGGAGGAAATAAGCCGCATGGCTTTCCCGCTCGGCGAAAATAGCAACTAGAACATTGGCGCCAGTAACCTCGTCTCGGCCGGAAGATTGTACGTGATAGACGGCGCGCTGAATGACCCGCTGAAAGCCCGCGGTGGGTTTAGGCTCCTCCCCGTCCTCGATGGTTAGAGAAGCAAGATCCTCTTCCAGATAGCTGGCCAACTGTTCGCGCAACTGATCAATTTCGACGTTACAAGCCCGCAGCACCGCCCGCGCGTCATTGTCATCGCACAGAGCGAGCAAAAGATGCTCCAGCGTCGCGAATTCATGCCGCTGCTCGTTGGCGCTAAGCAGTGCCCGATGCAGGCTTTGTTCAAGTTCCGCCGCGAATGATGCCAAGATTAGGTCCTTATATTTTTTCCATTGTACACTGCAAAGGATGTTGGTTCTTACGCGCCAGGTCAGTCACCTGCATGACCTTAGTTTCCGCAATTTCGAATGGATAAATGCCACATACCCCTATGCCCTTTTGGTGCACATGTAACATGATCTGTGTCGCTTCCTGTTGGTCCTTATTGAAATAGCGTTCCAACACGTGTACGACAAATTCCATGGGCGTGTAGTCATCGTTTAGTAACAGTACCCGGTACATAGAGGGCTTCTTGGTCTTCGGTTTGGTCTTGGTGACCACATCGACGCCGCCGTCATTGTGATCATCACCTGACCCGTTGCCGGACAACTTGCTGCCCACCAGCACCACCATCGTCGCCAACACTCCACAAAACTCCCTGCGAGGCCCCATGGACTAACGCACCAAGCTATCATATTGCTCCTTTTTCATCATATTGGAAGGGGTGAAATGCATCGAGGTTACTTTACCGCCCACTAAATAAATGTGAATTTTTTTCGCTGGCTTCCCGCGACAGGGTGATGGCGGAGAGTTGTGCCAACAGTCTTGATTAACCACTTGATGATGCCCTCGTTTTGGCGGTATTGATGCGCGCTCAAATCGGGGCGTCAGAAAAACTAATTAAGACTATGTTGAAAGAAGGATAGAGCGCCATGGGCATCAATATCGCTGTCGTGGGCGCCACGGGCAACGTGGGGCGCGAAATTCTGAACATCCTGGACGAGCGGGAATTCCCCGCGGAGGAAGTCGTGGCCTTGGCTTCAACCAAATCTGTCGGCAAGGAAACTAACTTCGGAGAAAAAACCCTGAAAGTGAAGGCGCTGGATACCTTCAACTTTTCCACCGTGGACATCGCCTTGTTCTCGGCGGGGGGTAGCGTCGCCCAGCAATGGGGGCCGCTTGCAGCCCAAGCAGGTTGCGTGGTGATTGACAATTCCTCGGCATTCCGCATGGATCCTGACGTGCCCCTGATCGTACCAGAAGTAAATTCCCACGCCCTATCGGGTTACAGCCAGCGCAACATTATAGCCAACCCAAACTGTTCCACGGCGCAGTTGGTTGTCGCGCTAAAACCGCTGCACGAACGGGCAAATATCCGCAGAGTGGTGGTAGCCACCTATCAGTCCGCTTCAGGCGCAGGGCGTGATGCCATGGATGAATTGTTCACCCAGACCAAGGGTGTCTATGTCAACAATCAGCCAGCACCTCGAAAATTCACTAAGCAGATCGCCTTTAACGTAATCCCCCATATTGACGCATTCATGGACGGCGGGGAAACCAGGGAAGAATGGAAGATGACGGCCGAGACTAAAAAAATTCTCGACCCCGCCATTAAACTGACGGCCACCTGTGTCCGGGTACCAACCTTTGTCGGTCATGCGGAAGCGGTGAATATCGAATTTGAGAAACCCTTGGATGACGAGACCGCCCGCGACATTCTGCGCGAGGCACCCGGCTGTATGGTGGTCGATGAGCGAGAGGACGGCGGTTATGTCACGCCAGTGGAATGCGTTGGCGAGTTCGCCACCTATATCTCTCGCATCCGTGTCGATCCCACGGTGAAGAACGGCCTGAATATCTGGGTTGTTTCCGACAATCTACGCAAGGGCGCAGCCCTGAACGCTGTCCAAATCGCCGAGATCCTGGTAGCCCGTCACCTAAAGAAAGCTGCGTGAACTTGGCGGTTATATAAGTAAGGAGCCGTCAGTGCCAAAAAACAGGTCCGGCCCCGCTTCACATGTCTATTTCTCCCACCGCCTGCGCCTACATTACGTCGATTGGGGCAATGAAGATGCCCCCCCCATGTTACTGGTGCATGGCGGGCAGGACCATTGCCGCAATTGGGACTGGGTGGCGGAAGCCTTCCGCGATGAATACCACATCATCGCCCCGGATTTGCGCGGCCATGGGGACAGCCAGTGGAGCGTAGGTGGAAGTTACACCATGCCCGAATACATCTACGACCTCGCCCACCTTATAGATCAAAAGAACATGGCCCCTGTGACCATCATCAGCCACTCCCTAGGCGGCATGATCAGCCTGCAATACGCAGGCCTGTATCCGGAAAAGATGAAAAGCATCGTCGCCATCGAAGGCTTGGGAGCATCGCCCTTGATGCAGGCGAAAAGTGCGGGCAAGAGCATCAATGAAAAACTGACCGATTGGTCCGACGAACTTCGCAAAATATCGGGCCGCACGCCCCGGCGCTACGCCTCGTTGGAAGACGCCTTTGCCCGCATGCAGGACGAAAATCCTCATTTGTCCGGGGAACAAGCCCGGCATTTGACCGTGCATGGTGCTAATCAGAACGAGGATGGTACATTCAGTTGGAAGTTCGACAACTACGTGCGCGTCTTCAAGCCCCTTGGCCTCAACCCTGAGGAAACCCGTTATCTGTGGTCCCGCATCACCTGCCCCACTCTGTTGATCCGAGGCACAGAAAGTTGGGCCTCGGACCCCATCGAGGATGGCCGTATCACATCTTTCCAAAACGCGGACGTCGCCAACATTGAAGGGGCCGGTCACTGGGCCCACCATGACCGCCTGGGCGTGTTCCTGGAACTGGTGCTAAAACATTTGGACAAATAGAGAAAATGGATGCCGGGAAGCCGTTGACAAAGGGCCGGTCGCGGCGTATATCCCCGCGACTTGGGCGGCGTTCGCGTCGCCCGAACTGTTTAGCGCTCCGCCGGTCATGGCTGGCTGCATAATTGACTAATAGATGGACAGAACGATGTTCGCTGTAATCAAAACCGGCGGTAAACAATACCGCGTCACTCCGGACGATGTGATCCAAATTGAACGCATCTCGGGTGAGGCCGGTGACGAAGTCTTCTTCAACAATGTGCTGATATTGGCCGATGACGGCAAGACAGACGTGGGCACCCCCTTAGTGGATGGAGCCAGGGTCACCGGCACTCTCATGGAACAGACGCGCGGCGAAAAGATCATTATTTTCAAAAAAAAGCGGCGGAAAAATTATCGTCGCCGCAACGGTCACCGCCAGGACTTGAGCGTGGTGCGGATCACCGATATCATTGGCCCGAGAGCCAAGAAAAAGGCCGCACCCAGCAAATCGAAAACCAAGAAAAAGGCTGCTGATGCTGCGCCCGAAGCCACGGCTAAGAGCAGCGAGAGTTAAGGAGCAACCGGAATGGCCCATAAAAAGGCAGGTGGTAGTTCACGCAACGGCAGGGATACAGCCGGCCGTCGGTTAGGAATTAAGAAATACGGGGGGGAAAAAGTCATTCCCGGCAATATTATCGTGAGGCAGCGCGGTACCAAGTGGAAACCTGGTGATAATGTAGGATTGGGCAAAGACCATACTATCTTTGCCCTGATCGAGGGTCAGGTGAAATTTCGGACAAAAGCCGGTGGACGGACATTCGTTTCGGTGCAGCCGGCAGAATAGGCGCACCCGCACGCGCCTAGAAAAAAGCGGGGGATGGCTGGCCATCCTCCGCTTTTTTGTTTCCAACACACGGCGGTGATCCACTATGAAATTTCTTGATCAGGCAAAAATTTTCATTAAAAGCGGTAAAGGTGGTCACGGGTGCGTCAGCTTCCGCCGCGAGAAGTTCGTTGCGTT
>CAJWZI010000064.1 GCA_913049615.1 uncultured Alphaproteobacteria bacterium
AAGTCATTAGCCATATTCATGAATCGCCCTGGTCCATGTTAGTGCCGCTTTATGTTCTGGCGGCAGGTTCCATCCTTAGCGGAATTTTATTTAACTACTATTTCGTGGGTGAGGGATCTGGCGCCTTCTGGGGCAATGCCATTGTCATGTTACCTGATAATCACATTATGGAGGCCTTCCATCATGTACCAGCCTGGGTCAAGTATGCGCCCATCTTGGCCTGTGTCATCGGTATTGCACTGGCTTGGCATTTTTATATCCGGCGGGCGGATATTCCCGGCGACCTGGCCAAGGTGCATCAGGAATTGTACCTGTTCCTGTTGAACAAATGGTATTTTGACGAGCTGTTCGATTTGATTCTTGTCAATCCGGCAAAATGGTTAGGACGCCAATTGTGGAAACAGGGTGACGGGCGCATCATCGATGGGTTCGGACCCGATGGCATTGCCGCCATGGTGATCCGAGTGGCGCGGCGTGCCTCGGCGTTGCAAAGTGGCTACCTCTACCATTACGCCTTCGCTATGCTGATCGGCGTCGCGTTACTGGTAACCCTGTTCTATGCGTCCTCTGGTGGAGGGCACTAGATCATGAGTGATTGGCCACTCCTCAGTCTCGCTACATTCCTGCCCTTGATCGGCGCGGCATTTATTTTCCTATTTGCCCAAGGAGGTGACGAAGCCGCCGACCGCAACGCGAAAAGCGTCGCGCTTATGACCACCATCTTGACCTTCCTGGTCAGCCTGGTGATCTGGACAAATTTCGAAAATGGAACAGCGGAATTCCAGTTCATAGAGCGCTATGCATGGCTGGGTGGCGGCATCGATTACCAAATGGGCGTGGATGGCATTTCCGTGTTGTTCGTGGTTCTAACCGCTTTCCTAATGCCCATTTGTATCCTCGCTTCCTGGCAGGCCATCACGCTGCGTGTGCGAGAATTTATGATCGCCTTCCTGCTGCTGGAATGCATGATGATCGGTGTATTCTGCTCCTTGGATTTCGTGCTTTTCTATCTGTTCTTCGAAGGTGGTTTGATTCCGATGTTTCTGATCATCGGGGTCTGGGGCGGGCCTCGGCGGGTCTATTCCTCGTTCAAGTTTTTTCTATACACTCTGCTGGGTTCAGTATTGCTGCTGCTGGCAATGATTTACATGTATTTTGAGGTGGGGACCACGGACATCCCGACTTTGATGGGTTATGGCTTTTCTGCTGAGGCGCAAACCTGGCTCTGGCTGGCTCTTTTTGCATCATTTGCAGTTAAGATGCCCATGTGGCCGGTTCATACCTGGCTACCTGATGCTCATGTAGAGGCACCAACTGCGGGTTCGGTCATTTTGGCTGGCGTGCTATTGAAGATGGGAGGTTACGGCTTCCTCCGCTTCTCCCTACCCATGCTGCCCTTGGCCTCCGATCTGTTCGTGCCGCTGATATTTACTCTCTCGGTAGTGGCAGTTGTCTATACCTCATTGGTGGCCCTGATGCAGGAGGATATGAAGAAACTGATCGCCTATTCCTCAGTGGCGCATATGGGTTTTGTTACCATTGGCATCTTCACGTTTAACACTCAGGGTATCGAGGGAGGCATCTTCCAAATGCTCAGTCATGGCATTGTCTCCGCCGCTTTGTTCCTGGTTGTTGGCGTGGTTTATGATCGTATACATAGCCGAGAAATCGCTCACTATGGCGGTCTTGTGAACCGAATGCCCATCTATGCCTTCACCTTCATGATTTTTATGTTGGCCTCGGTGGGTTTGCCCGGAACCGCTGGGTTTGTCGGCGAAATTCTGGTTTTGGTTGGCGTCTATCAGGTGAATACCTGGGTCGCGGCGCTTGCTGCCCTTGGCGTCATTCTGAGCGCGGCCTACATGCTTTGGCTCTATCGCCGGATAATATTTGGTCAATTGGAAAAGGATGATCTGAAACAGATTGCTGACATGAATGCCCGCGAAATCGCCCTGTTCGCACCCTTAGTCATCCTGGCGGTTCTAATGGGGATTTATCCGGCACCCTTCCTGGATGTGATGCATGTGTCGGTGGATAATCTGATCCATCAGTATCAGACAGCGGTACAAGCGGCTGCTGGCGGGTCTATGCAGTTGGCAGGGAATTAGGGGCGGCATAGGATGACCTTCACACACAACTACGTCACCGCGGCGCCCGAGATATTTCTCGCTATTGCCTCCATGGTTTTGCTGATGATTGGCGTTTTCCGGGGCGACGGCTCGACGCGTCTATTGAGCTACTTGGCTGTCCTGGCGTTCGCGGTGACCTTGGCCATAGTCTGGCAAGCCGAGTCGGGAGGTGCCGTCAGTTTTGCCGGCATGTATATTTCTGACAAATTCACATCTTTTGCCAAGGTCTTGGTGCTGATTGCTTCCGGCGCGGGATTGATCATGTCGCAAGGTTATATCAAGGAAGAAGGCATGAACCGGTTTGAATATCCGGTGCTGTTCGTTCTTGCCACTCTTGGCATGTTGATGATGATTTCCGCCAACGATCTGATCGCATTGTACATGGGGATCGAACTGCAAAGTCTTGCGCTTTATGTCATTGCCGCCTTCAACCGTGACAGCCTGCGCTCGACCGAGGCGGGTTTGAAATACTTCGTTCTCGGCGCACTGTCGTCTGGTATGTTGCTTTACGGCTGTTCCTTGATCTATGGATTTACGGGCTCTACGGGGTTCGCGGAAATCGCGGCAGCCCTAAAGGGGGTGGAAAAGGGCTCCGTCGGATTAATTGTTGGCATCGTTTTCCTGTGTGCCGGCCTTGCTTTCAAAGTCTCTGCGGTACCATTTCATATGTGGACACCGGATGTTTATGAAGGTGCGCCAACGCCTGTGACCGCCTTTTTTGCTGTGGCCCCCAAAGTGGCGGCCCTGGCCTTGTTCATGCGAGCCCTGATTGTTCCGTTCATGGCCGTCAGCGCCGATTGGCAACAAATCGTCGTCTTCATCTCCATACTTTCTATGTTGCTGGGCGCTTTCGCGGCGATATGGCAGGACAATATTAAACGACTGATGGCCTATTCTTCCATCGGGCATGTTGGCTTTGCCCTGATCGGCCTGGCGGCTGGCAGTGCCGAAGGCGTGCGGGGTGTTTTGATTTATCTTGTGGTATATGTCGCGATGAACATTGGGACATTTGCCTGTATCCTTTGCATGCGCCGCAAAACTGGCATGGTGGAGGGCATTTCCGACTTGGCCGGGTTGTCCAAAACCAATCCCCTGATGGCGCTGTCACTGGCGATCTTCATGTTTTCCATGGCTGGCATACCACCCTTGGGTGGCTTCTTCGGAAAGTTTTACGTCTTCATGGCCGCTGTGAATGCCGAGCTTTACGCCCTGGCAGTGATTGGCGTGCTGGCTAGTGTCGTAGGGGCTTTCTACTACTTGCGTATTATCAAGGTGATGTATTTCGATGAGGCAGCGGAGCCTTTCGAGCGGCCCATGAACATGGAGATGCGGGCGGTGATCGGACTTTGCGGCGTGTTTGTGGTATTTTTTGCCTTTTACACGGCCCCATTCGTGGCATCCGCACAGATGGCCGCATCCGCCCTGGTGCCGTGAGCGATTTACCCGCGTTTTTCCAACCGGTCTTCCTTGATAGCGTTGCATCGACCAACGATGAAGTGAAGAAGCGGGCTATAGCAGGAGCACCGGAAGGTACTCTTGTGGTAGCGGGCGAGCAGTGGGCGGGCCGCGGACGGTCCGGCCGACAATGGAAGTCAAAGCCTGGCAATTTGTACATGTCTCTGTTGTTGCGTCCCAAATGCGATGCCGCGACGGCAGCGCAAATTTCTTTTCTGGCGGCGGTAGCGCTGTCGACGGCAGTCGTTCAAATCGCGCCGCAATTGTCACCGGTGCACAAATGGCCCAATGATGTGCTGATCGACGGCGCCAAGCTTTCCGGCATCTTGTTGGAATCTGCGGCAAATTCGCCTGGTGGGATTGATTGGCTAATCTTGGGCATGGGTGTCAACGTGGCGCACCATCCTAACGATGCCGGTCTGGCTGCTACCTCGCTGCGCGCGCAAGGCGTGGCGAATGTTGACGCGAATTCCATGCTTCATGCCCTTGCCCCGGCCCTCCTGTGCTGGCTCGACATTTGGCGTGTCCAGGGGTTCGGGCCGTTGAGGTCAGCCTGGCTGAAACGGGCTGCGGGTCTGAATGGTCCGATCCATGTAAGATTGCCCCAGGAAGAATTTACCGGCATCTTTCGTGAGCTGGGTGACAGTGGTAGCCTGCTGGTCGAAGAAGTCGACGGTACCATCAGGATGATAACCGCCGGCGAGGTATTCCTGCCACAGATGTAAGGATTGCCCTGTATGCTGCTCGCGATCAATGCGAATAACACCAATGTCAAATTCACCCTATTCGATGGCGAAGACACCATTGGTGAATGGCGTCAACAAACCTCCTCCTCCCGTACAGCTGATGAACATGCCGTATGGCTGACCCAATTGTTCAATCTGAACGGATTCAAACTCGAAGCGGTTACCGATACGGTAATCGCCACCGTAGTACCTCAGGCATTGTTCGATCTGCGCCGTCTGTGCAGTTTCTATTTCAAATCAGAGCCCCTTGTTCTGGGCGATGAGGAAACCAATTACGGTGTTGAAGTGAAAGCAACGCCGCCAGTCGGCGCCGACCGCATCTGTAACACCGTTGGTGCAGGGGTTTTGTTTCCTAATCAACCAACTGTTGTCGTCGACTTTGGAACCGCTACGACCTTTGATGTTGTAAATGAGGCGGGAGATTATTGCGGCGGTGTAATCGCTCCCGGTATCAACTTGAGCCTTGAGGCGTTGCATAACGCGACCGCCCTATTACCCCGTATCGATGTAGCTAAACCGGTCAAGGTTATAGGCACGGACACTGTAGCCTGTATGCATTCGGGTGTGTTTTGGGGCTATGTAGGATTGATTGAAGGGATCGTGGATCGAATCCAGGATGAGTTTGGTAAATCTATGAAAATCCTCTCCACTGGCGGCTTGGCACCTGTGTTCGAGGGCGCCACGAATGTGATAGAAGCCAACATCCCCAACATCACTATGCTGGGATTGCGGGAAATCTATCGGCGCAGCAGAGGCGTCTAAATCTGGGATTTTTGAGTGGCAGAGTTTGCAGAAGACGAGTTGATCTTTCTGCCCCTTGGGGGTTCTGGCGAGATCGGCATGAATATGAATTTGTACGGTTTTGCCGGGCAATGGTTGTTGGTGGATTTGGGCGTAACATTTGCAGACAGTGATGTTCCGGGAGTGGACTTGATCACTCCTGATCCAACATTCATTGCTGACAGACGGGACGATCTGGCTGGCCTGATCATCACCCACGCTCACGAGGATCATCTGGGCGCGGTGGCCCATCTTTGGCGACGCCTGCACTGTCCGGTCTGGGCCACACCATTCGCCGGTAATCTACTGCGCAACAAGCTCGAAGAAGCCGGTCTGTTGCACGAAGTGCCCCTCCATGTAATTGAACCAGGCCAACGGTTGCAGATCGGACCGTTCAGCATTGACTTTGTACCACTGACCCATTCGACCTTAGAAATGAATGCACTGGCCATTCGTACGGATGCGGGTCTGGTCCTGCACACCGGCGATTGGAAGTTGGATCCCGAACCCCTGGTGGGACCTGGAAGCGATCAAGAGGCACTGCGCCTTCTAGGCGACGAAGGCGTCATGGCGATGATAGGCGATAGCACCAATGCCCTGATCGAGGGCACTTCGGGTTCGGAAGCGGAAGTGCGCGATAAATTGTTGGAAATCTGCGCCAACCGGAGGGGGCGGGTTGCGGTGACAACCTTTGCCTCTAATGTAGCGCGCATCGACACGGTCGCAAGGGTCGCCGCCGCCAATGGCCGGCATCTGGTGTTGGTGGGGCGATCGCTTTGGCGCATCCTGGCCGCGGCGCGGGACTGCGGTTACCTGCAGCACATTGCACCACCCCTGACAGATGATGAAGGGGGCTATCTTCCTCCCGATAAAGTGATGTTCCTATGTACTGGCAGCCAAGGTGAGCCCAGGGCGGCGTTGGCGCGAATAGCCACCGGTGATCATCGTCATGTGGTGTTTGAAAAGGGAGATTTGGTGATCTTCTCATCACGTGTGATACCGGGCAATGAAACGGCCATCGGCCGTGTGCAGAACCGTCTATTGTGGAATGGCGTTGAGGTTGTTGGAGAAGAGGAAGGCGGTGTCCATGTTTCGGGCCATCCATGCCGGGACGAACTCGCGGAAATGTATCGTTTGGTTCGGCCTAAGATTGCTGTGCCCGTGCATGGCGAGTACAAACACATGTTGGCCCATGCGGAACTCGCCCGATCCATGCAGGTGCCCGAGGCCATGGTGATTGAAAACGGCCAAGCTCTGCGCTTGGAGCCTGGTGGCACGGAGGTGGTGGCGGAAGTACAAAGCGGCCGCTGTTTCGTTGATGGTGACGTCGTTGTACCGGCTAATGATGATGGTATACGAATGCGGCGCAAACTGAGTTTCAGCGGCGGCGGCGCGGTAATTCTGGTGGCGAACCAGGACGGCGAGCTTTTGGCAGACCCCGAACTGATCCTGCAAGGCCTGGCGACAGATAATGGTCTGACCAGTTTAGCGGAAGAGGGTGCCCGCGCCGTGGAGAACGCTGTGAACAATTTACCTCGGTTGGCTCGCCGGGATGACGTACGCGTGACCGAGGCAGCGAGGATCGCTCTGCGTCGTCTGATTCGAAAACGGCTGGGCAAAAGGGCCGTCATCGAGGCGCGAATCATCCGCGTAGATTGATGCAAATGAACATATTGGGGATATTTATATGATTGGAAAGTTGAATCACATTGCCATCGCGGTGCCCGATTTGACCGCGGCGGCGGCTCTGTATCGCGATACCCTGGGCGCCAAAGTATCGGATCCCATCGACTTGCCGGAACATGGCGTAACTACGGTTTTCGTGGAATTAGCGAATTCCAAGATAGAACTTATCCATCCCTTGGGAGAAGATTCCACGATCGAGAATTATCTAAAACGTTCACCTGATGGCGGCATGCATCATATCTGTTTCGAAGTGACAGACATCATCGCGGCACGCGACCAACTGAAGCGCGAAGGCGCGCGCGTCCTGGGAGATGGGGAACCCCGTATCGGGGCCCACGGCAAGTCCGTACTGTTCCTGAACCCTAAGGATTTCTGCGGAACCTTGATCGAAATCGAACAGGTATAACAGCTGGGCGATAGCCTTGTTATAGGCCTGTTGATTTAGCATATTCTGTAGTGGATGGTACTTCTTGTGGTTCTGACCTTCGATTTTACCACGGTACGCGAAGAAGGCGAAGAGGCTGTCGGGTGCTATGACGTCTAGGCTCCGATCAAAACCAGATTCGTT
>CAJWZI010000065.1 GCA_913049615.1 uncultured Alphaproteobacteria bacterium
GGGTAAAGGACCGCCGCCCGCGAAGGTGTCGGATTTCAAAGGCAAGCGGCTTAGGGCACTGGGCGGCATGGGCCGCGCTGCCAAGGCGATTGGCGCCGTGCCGACTACGATGCCGGCCTCCGAGACCTACACGGCTCTGTCACGTGGTACGGTGGATGCTATCGGCTTCCCCTTCACCTATACTTTCAGCGCCTATAAGTTGGACGAGGTCGCGGACTGGTACACAACCAACATGGTACTTGGCACGGTGAACTGCCCGATCGTTTTTAACACGAGTTCTTGGGCTAAGCTTCCCAAGCAGTACCAGAAACTTATGAACGATCTGAAGGCTGGTGCGTCCAATGCCCAAAAAATTGCTTATTCCACAAAGGATAAAGAGAACCTGGCAAAATGGGCTGCCAATCCGAAACTTGTGGGCGTCAAGATCGATGAGGCTGAGATGGCCGAGTTCCGGCGTATCGGTGGTCAGCCACTATGGAATGATTGGGTAAAAGAGAACGCGAAGCACATTCCTGCTCAGGAACTTCTGGATCTCGTACTCAAGACAGCTAAAGAAGCAGCGAAGTAAAGGTTATTGTCAACGCAAGGCCGCCGGTTTTACCGCCGGCGGTCTTGTGTCGCTTGTCTTTGCGGGTTGGCTGCCCGTGCTTTGATTGGATGAATTCCTATGTCAAATCAGGACATCGCTGCGCTCTCTCCGGGAGCAAGGCTTCTGTCGAAAATTGACAGTTATTATTTTCAATTTGAAAAATTGTTAAATTTATTAGCCGGTATCGTCATTATGGGCCTGATGTTCCTGGGTGTGGTTCAGGTCCTCGGACGAAAGGTCATAAATTTTCCAGTCCGCGGTTATGTCGACCTCGTCGAATTCGCCATGGTCGTCTTTGCCTTCCTCGCCATTTCCTATTGTCAGAAGCTCGGCGGTCACGTTCGCATGGAAATCATCATCGGCAGATTTAAGGGCCGGGCGCTTTGGTTTCTTGAATGCATCGGCATCCTGATCGCGATGTATATCATCGCCGTGCTGATGTACTACAGCTACACGCACTTTCTCCGTTCTTTTGATTGTTCGTTTCCATTCTGTGTTGGTGACAGTTCGATGGACATCGAGCTGCCGATCTGGCCGTCGAAGCTACTCGTTCCGTTCGCCTTCGCCATGTTGTTAGTGCGTTTCACTATCCAGTTGGTGGGATATTTTCGACTTTTCCTTTATCCCGATGCGAATCCAATTGCTATTCCAATAATTGAATCGGTGGATGAGCAGGCCCAGCATGAGATCGATACCGGCCTAGCAGGAGAAGAAGAAAAAGTGGTGATTACGGGTGATGTGAGGGGCCAGTAGATGACTGAATTTGAAATTGGCTTGGCAGGCACCGGTGCCCTGCTGTTGATGGTATTTGCCGGCGTGCGGATCTATACCGTTGCCGCTATCGTTGGCGTGTTAGGTGTCGTTTATATCATTGGTTGGGACGCGGGCGCCGGCATCGGCGGCACCGTCCCGCATTCCAAATCGGTCAACTACGCCCTGAGTGTATTACCGATGTTTATCTTGATCGGCTTCATCGCCTACCATGCGGGATTGACCCACGCCCTTTTCCGCGCGGCGAAGGCTTGGGTCGGCTGGGTTCCGGGCGGCCTCGCAGTAGCCAGTGTCTTCGCCACTGCAGGGTTTGCAGCCGTTTCGGGCGCCAGTACGGCGACGGCCGCGGTGTTCAGTCGTGTCGCGATCCCGCATATGCTTGATGCAGGTTACGACAGGAGGCTGGCAGCTGGTGTGGTCGCCGCGGGCGGCACCCTCGCTTCGTTGATACCGCCGAGCGCGATCTTGGTGATTTACGCTATCATTGTCGAAGAATCAGTTGGCACGTTGATCATGGCCGGCTTTGTGCCGGGCGTAGTCTCGGCGCTGGTCTACGCGGCTCTGATCATTGGCCAATGCAAGCTCAAGCCGGAACTCGGCAGGCCGATCCCTTCGCCGCCAATGAAAGAGAAACTCGCCAGTCTTCCCGGCACACTACCCATTATCGCCGTAGTCGCGATCATCTTCTATTCAATGTATTCTGGTACCGCGACGCCGACGGAAGCAGGCGCTCTTGGTGCGTTTGTCGTACTGATAATGGCCATTGTACGCGGCATGTCTTGGAAGAATTTGCGCTCCGCCTTGGAAGAGACTGCCAGGCTTACGGTGATGATTTTTGCGCTGATCTGGGGCATCTTGATATTCGTCCGATTCCTCGGCTATGCCGGACTGCCGCAGGCGTTTGCTGAATGGATCGTGACACTGCCGTTTCCGCCGATAATTATCATGATCGGTATCCTGCTGGGTTATGCTGTGCTTGGCATGTTCATGGATGCGATCGGCATGCTGTTGCTGACCTTACCAGTGGTGTATCCGGCGGTCATTGCCCTGGGCTACGACCCGATCTGGTTTGGGATAATCGTCGTCAAAATGTGCGAAGTGTGCCTGATCACGCCGCCGGTTGGGCTCAATTGCTATGTGGTGGCCGCAGTTAGACCAGATATACCATTGGGGGATGTATTTCGAGGAATTGCGCCCTTTTTCGTCGCAGACGTGGTGACAGTCGGACTCTTTTTGGCCTTCCCGGGGATCATTCTCTGGCTGCCCAGTCTGATCAATCAGTAGAACGACTGATCAGCCTAGGGTAGTTTTATCGTCAAGGCCAGGATCATGGTGCTCCAGGACTTTCCGTGACCATCCAGATTTAGGGATTCATTGACGCCACCTTCCAAGGCCTGGTCCATGACGAAGTTCAGACCATGCAGATTGGGTAGCTCATAGCGTTTGATCAGTCCGCGCAGTATGCCGCCGAATTCTTGATGCAATCTCTCCGGTGTCACCTGTTGACGCAGGATCTCATAATGGGCTGGGTCGTATGCAAAGAGCGAAAGATTGGAGCGGTTGCCTTTGTCCCCGGAACGACCATGGGCAATTTCGCGCAGTTGAACATGCTGGCTCATGCGGTCAGTAAATCCAGGCCCGGTTGCACTTCCTCCCGGTCAACAAAAGCGGAATAGGTGATTACCGAAGGGGTAATGTGGCCGCGGTAACCGCCACCAGCTGCGGGGCCGCAGCATAGCAGCGATTCAACCTCCCACAGTAGTAGCTCAGCCTCGCTTTCAGATGAGGCACGCGAGGCACAACGTAGGCGTACGTCTTGTGCGTCATTCGGGTAGTTGACGGCGGATCCGTGCAAAGCCGAAACTCCGATAAGATCAATTCGTATTGGACCGTTGCTGTGATGCAGTGTTTCCATCCGCTCGGCGACGATCTTGCCGGCTAGCTGCGCCCGCTTCGCCGCGCCCGGTCCCGCGTAGGAGACCTCTGCCTCGGCCAGATAGCCCCCGTCAAATGCTACCGTCACCTTTAGCTGCTCCGGTCGCGGAGCGCCATCGGCCTGGTTCACGCGGATCCGGTCGTTACCATCGTCGGTCAAAGTGATTTGTGAGAAGTCTGCTGTTACGTCCGGGGTCACATAGGCAGCCGGATCGTGAACTTCGTACAGCAATTGTTCCTTTACGGTGCGTTGGCTGACTAAACCTCCGCTATTGGACAGTTTGGTGATTACGGCATCGCCATTTGCATCCACCTCAGCCAGCGGAAAGCCAACGTTTGCAAGGTTTGGCACTACCTTGTGGCCAGGATCGGCGAAATAGCCACCCGTTACCTGAGCCGAGCATTCCAGCAGATGGCCCACTGCCGTGCCAGCCCCTATGGTCTGCCAGTCCTGTAAATCCCATTCAAAATGGTGCGCCAAGGGTGCCAGGAACAGCGATGGATCGGCCACCCGGCCGGTGATGATTACATCTGCTCCCGCCTCAATCGCTGGTAGAATTGCGTCGATGCCTAGGTAGGCGTTTGCAGCCAACATCTGCCGGCCGGTTTCCGACAACTTGCAGGCAGGTTCCAGCAATGGCGTGTCCGGACCGACCAGACGGTTCACTTCGTCGCCGGTCACGGCGGCTATTTTTAGGCCCGTCAGGCCCAACTCAGCTGCAATTTCTGCTGTGCGCTGCGCCGCAGCTAGCGGGTTGGCAACGCCCATGTTTGTAACGATCCGTGTGCCAACAGCGTTGCACAGGGGCAGCACCGCCCGCATGCGCCGTTCCAATAGCGGGTTGTAACCCAATTCCGGATTGGCTCGGCGGTCGCGGTGACCGAAAGCTAGAGTGCGTTCGCCGACGCATTCGAAGACGATCGCATCCAAATTACCGTGGCGGACGAGATCTACAGCCGGTTCCAGTCGGTCTGAGGAAAATCCAGCGCCGGTGCCGATGCGAAAAATATTATGCGTTCCCATGTGCCTAACATAGCACGGTCTTTTGAGCATGCACCCGCTCCTTGTGGTAGTTTGGGGGCTGTTTTTTCAAAATAGGATTTCCTATGACAGATCCAATTACTGGCGGTGCCCTGGCTGGTTTTCGCATCGTGGATTTAACCCGTGTTTTGGGCGGGCCATTTTGCACACAGTTACTTTCTGACCACGGAGCTGAGGTGATCAAGGTGGAGCCACCACAGGGAGACGAGGTGCGCGACTGGGGTCCACCATTCAAGGATGGGCTTTCAGCCTATTTTGCCGGCGTGAACCGAAATAAGCGATCCGTCGGCCTGGATCTGGGTACTGATCGGGGGCAGGAAGTGCTGTTCAAGTTGTTGGATGGCGCGGATGTCATGATTGATAACTTCAAGGCGGGAAGCCTAGAGAAATGGGGCATCGGTTACGAAGACGTTCTATCCAAGAAATACCCGTCACTAATTTATTGCTCAATCACTGGTTTTGGGTCGGGTGGACCGTTTGGTGGCTTTCCCGGTTATGATGCGGTGGCCCAGGCGCTTTCGGGACAGATTTCCGTCAACGGCGCGCCAGAAAGCGGACCGACGCGGATCGGCGTACCGATTATTGATCTGGCCACGGGTCTGTATGCAGCAATTGGCATATTGCTGGCGGCGGAGGAGAGGCGTAAATCAGGTAAGGGGCAGCGAGTGGATACCGCCCTGTTTGATACTGGCGTGGCCTTGCTACACCCTCAGGCGGCGAATTATTTCATGTCCGGTAAGGCGCCCGTCCTGACCGGAAATTCTCATCCCAACATTTCACCCTACAGCCAGTATCCAACCAAACGAGGCCTACTTTTCCTGGCCATTGGCAACGACCGGCAATTCAGATTTCTGGCGGAAATTCTTGGTCATCCGGAATGGTCCAATGATCCGCGCTTCCTTCATAATCCTGAGCGCGTGGAAAACCGGAAGGACTTGGATGAGGCAATTACGCAGGCGCTAAGAGACCGGGCGGCGGAGGACGTCTCGTCGGATCTGCTAAAAAAGGGTGCACCGGCCGGGGCCGTTTTGACCATACCGGAGGTGGCCGAGCATGCTCATACTAAGCATGCCAAAATGGTGGTGGAACTAGAGGGTTATCGCGGTACTGGTATCCCGATCAAGCTGGGCCGTACCCCGGGCTCCGTGCGCAGCACACCGCCTCATTACGGCAGTGACACACGTGATGTTCTTGCCTCATTGGGTTATGACCGAGGCCAGGTGGACGCGCTAATTTGTGACGAGATCGCTTTCACCGAGCGGGCTAAACCGCCAACTTAAAGGTTTGTTCCAGCTGCCATCTTGAGCTTCGTCAGGCGTTGTAAATGGTCGCGGGCATCAAAGCACCCTTCTCTTTGGCCGTGACCCATATGGACAGGCAGTGCAGATGCGACTGTGACCGTTAATGGCACCTCCAGCGCCAGAATTTCTGTTTCAGGCAATAGGCAAGTTACATCGTTACATGCCTAATAATTCATGGGCACCGGTGCGTCGAGCCCATGTTCGTCCCTGTTCAGGGCACCATCAGAGTTCTACGCCTTACTCATTTCCTTTGTATGAAATAATTCCTATCGGGGACTAACCCATCACGATTTTGCTTCAACGCTACTGGACCGATCGGTGGAGCTGGCATAGGTTGGCGGTAACAAATTCAGGAGAATACTGTGAAAGCCTATCAAATCACGAATTGGGGCGAGCCATTAGAAGAACGGGAAATAGAAACGCCGGAGCCCACAGGGACCCAGGTTCTGCTGCGTGTCACAGCCTCGGGCATTTGTCACAGTGACATACATTTGTGGGACGGCTATTTCGACATGGGAGGCGATGTAAAGATGCGCCTGGCGGACCGGGGCATGACCTTGCCGTTCACTATGGGCCATGAAGTTCTAGGCGAGGTGGTTGCAATGGGCTCCGATGCCGAAGGCGTCGAGATTGGCGATAAGCGCATCTATTTCCCCTGGATAGGTTGCGGTGAATGCGAGGTCTGCCAGCGAGGCGAGGAACTTCTTTGCCTGGCGCCGCGGACGCCGGGCACACGATATGCCGGCGGTTATGCGGAATTCTGCTTGGCGCAGCATTCAAAATATTTGGTGACGTTCGAGGGTGTGGAGGAAACCCACGCGGCAACCTGCGCCTGTTCAGGTGTCACGGCCTACAGCGCCCTCAAGAAATTGAAACACCTACGGCCTGAGGAACACCTGATGATCATCGGTGCTGGCGGCGTGGGGTTAGCCGGTATTGGCATGGCCAAGGCCGTGGTGGCCGCCAAGCTTGTGGTGGCGGATATCGACCCAGCTAAGCGCGCTGCGGCACTGGCAGCGGGGGCGGATATAGTGATTGATAACAGTAATACTGGTGCCGCCGCAGAGTTGATGGAGAAAACCGGCGGCGGCGTGCATGGCGTCATTGATTTCGTCGGCGCACCGGCGTCCAGCGGCTTCGCCATGCAGACCCTGGCCCGTGGTGGCACGATTGTTGTCGTTGGTTTATTCGGTGGCGCGGTACCGCTGCCGCTTGCCAGTTTGCCCCTGAGGATGATGAGCGTCGTTGGAAGCTATGTGGGCACATTGGGTGAAATGCACGAGCTTATGGCGCTCGTGAAAGCTGGTAAGGTTAAGCCCGTGCCCATTACGCCGCGCCCCTTGCGCGAGGCGGGCCAAGCTATTGCCGACTTGCGGGACGGCAAGACGGTGGGGCGTTATGTTCTAACCAACTAATTCAGTACATGCTGGGAGCATTTGAGCTACGGCGCCCAGCAACAGGCTGCCATCTGCCCCCGGTAGGTGGCTGCGCTCGCTAATGTAGCGTCGCCAGGCTCGTGCACCAGGTTCGCCATGAAAAAGCCCTAGCATGTGACGGCTGATGGCATTCAGGCGCACGCCCGTCGCTAACTGTCGTTCGATGTAGGGCTGCATGGCCCGGACCAGTTTCGCCCGGCTGGGAATGGGCGTCGGATCGCCAAAAATGCCCTGATCGACGCCCGCCATTAGATAGGGAGAATGATAGGCCGCCCGGCCGATCA
>CAJWZI010000066.1 GCA_913049615.1 uncultured Alphaproteobacteria bacterium
ATTTTTAAACTGACCAATAACAAATCGCCAATGGAACAATTCCAGGGCATCAAAAACAAGAACGAGTATGGCCGTCTGGAGATGGAGCGTTTTGTCAAGAAACACGGTTTCACTCACTACAAACGCAATCCCCACTTCCCTGTGAACACAGTGCAGATCATGCGCGGAGCCATTCTTACACAACGTCAGGGTCGTTTGCTGGAGTATATAGACACCGTTTACAAAAACATGTGGGAACAGCGCCTGAAAATGGACGATCCGGAGGTCATCGCGACGGCTCTAGATCACGCTGGCTTCGACGGTGCCGAGATCCTGGAAGGAATTAAGGAACAGTCTGTGAAAGACGAATTGCTAAACAACACCACGGCCTCTGTGGAGCGAGGCACATTCGGCAGCCCAACATTTTATGTGGGCGATGAGATCTATTTTGGTAAGGACCGCCTGGGCGCTGTCGAGGAAGAAATCGAAAGCCAAAAATGATCACTGACCGAAAATTGCGTTTGGGTGCCTTTATGCGCCCGGTTAGTATCCACACCGCCGCTTGGCGATATCCTGGCGGCACGCCGGATGCCAACTTCAACCTGCGCTCCATCATCGGTTTCGCCAAGAAACTAGAGCAGGGCAAGTTTGATGCCTTTTTCATGGCCGACCATCTGGCGGTTCTGAACATGCCTATTGAGGCCCTGAAACGTAGCGCTACAGTGACTTCGTTTGATCCCCTGACTCTGTTGCCGGCTCTGGCCATGGTGACGGAGCATCTGGGCCTGATCGCCACCGCTTCGACGACGTTCGAGCCGCCATACACCATCGCGCGGCGTTTCGCCTCTCTGGATCACATTTCAGGCGGCCGTGCCGCGTGGAATCTTGTAACGACTTCAAATCCTGATGCGGCTTTGAATTTCGGCATCGAGGAAAAAATTGGCCACGGTCAACGTTACCGGCGGGCCCGCGAATTTGTCGACGTGGTCACCGGCCTGTGGGACAGTTTTGCCGATGACGCTTTTATTCGCGATGTGAACAGCGGAGTTTATTTTGATCCGGAAAAAATGCACATCCTGGGGCATAAGGGCGATTACCTTTCTGTCCGCGGCCCGTTGAATATTGCCCGGTCACCTCAGGGCTGGCCGGTCATCGTACAGGCCGGCGCTTCGGAAGCGGGTCGGCAACTGGCGGCGGAGACGGCTGAAGTGATCTTTGCCGCCCAAAGCACGCTGGATGCTGGACAGAAATTCTATGCCGATATAAAGGCCCGCATGATTAAACTAGGCCGCAATCCCGACCATTTGAAAGTGCTGCCAGGCGCCTTTGTCGTTGTGGGCGAAACGGCGGAAGAGGCACAGAAAAAACGTGCCTTGCTTGACAGTCTTGTACATTACGACAGCGGCATCGCGTCTCTCTCCATCGCCCTGGGTCATGATGCATCCAGCTTCGATCCCAACAGGCCTTTGCCCCACATTCCCGAAAGCAACGCCTCGAAAAGCGGTCGCGAACGTGTCTTGGCCCTGGCGGAGCGGGAAAACCTCACTGTGCGGCAATTGGCAGGGCGACTGGGTGGCTATTCCGGTCTGGCCATGGTGGGCACCCCTACGATGATTGCTGATCAGATGGAAGAATGGCTGATGAACGGCGCTTGCGACGGATTTAACGTCATGTTTCCTTATCTGCCCGGCGGCTTGGATGATTTCGTTGATCAGGTGGTCCCGGAACTGCAACGGCGAGGGATATTCCGAACGGACTATGAGGGCCGTACCCTCAGGGAAAACCTTGGGCTGCCCCGACCGGCAAACAGATATTTTGGCAATTGAATTTGCGGCCATCGCTATTTGGCCACCACCTTCTCGATGGTAGCCAATGGCGGCTTTCCATCCGGCGCCTGTGTCGCCTGGTATACCAGTCAGGGCCATTATGCTGCCAACAGATCGGGTGCGCCCTCGTTATCCGCGACCGTCAGATTGACACCGAAGCCGGATTAAACCAAGGGGATGTCTTTATTCATTCGTTGGGTCCGGATCGCTTCAACGCCCAGCACGGTCTAAAGCGTGGACAGAGAAATAAGGCACGTCTCGTTCAATTACTCTGTGTAGGCTTATTCTGACCTTGAATTTGCGCGAAAGCCATTAGGAACATACAAAGATCCTTGATTTGGAAAATTCCTAACAACCAGAGCTATCGACGCCCGTAGGCAGCTTGGTCCGACACAACTTAGTCTTATCCATTGTGGTGCGGACCATAATGGCGTTGGTCAGGTCTGCATCTGTCAAATCGGCAGCATCCAGACTGACATCCGTAAGATTGGCACCTGTTAGATTGGCTCCCGTAAGATTTGCCAAAGTGATATTGGCGCCGTCCAGATTGGCGCCGCGTAAATCGGCGCCGATCAAATTGGTAACGGGCAAGTCGGCTTTTCGCAGGTCGGCTCCCCGTAGGTTGGCGCCGGGCAGTTTCGCATCTGCAAGGCGAGCGGTTTGCATATTGGCACCGGAAAGGTCAGCCTCGACCAGGATGGTGCTAGTCAGGCTTGTTCCCACCAGTTTCGCGCCGGCCAGATTCGCGCCGCTCATATCCACGCCATGCAGGTTGGCCTCTGACAAGTCGGCGCCGCGCAAGTCGGTCCTCAAAATGATCGCCTGAAGCATATGTGCACGGTAAAACGAGGCGCCGGGAAAACTACCGCCGCTTAAATTTGTGCCGCTCAAATCGGCCATCTTGAACTGCATGCCAGGGCCAACCACTGTGCGAAGATCTGCCCGACCCAAGGACGTGTTGTCCATATTCGCATCGCGCATTTTCGCGCCGCGCAAATCGGTCCACCACAAATTGGCCCGGGCAAAATTAGCCTCGCGCAAGTCGGCATCACGCAGTTCCGTCCACCAAAGTGTAGCGCCGCGCAGATCCGCGCCCTTTAGGTCCGCGCCGGCCAGCTTTGTCCACCATAGGCCCGTCGCACGCAAGTCACAGCCTGGGCATCCATTGTGAGATTTAACAGCCCGGACCCTGGGCTCATCGTATCCGAACAGCCAGCCAGCGAAAATAGCTAGCGCAATTACGGCCGCCAGAATGATCTTTAGAAAATTGGGCATTGATACCGGGTTTAGAAGGAGGGCAGATTAGGATGTGCAGACTAATATCAGAATTAGCCCATAAAAAAAGCATACAGAAAAATTTCTAGCTATGATGGACCGAATATTCGCCATCAAGGCCGGTTAAGGTTGCGGGAATTGGCGGGTTGGTTCAAACGCACGTGACGCGTACACGTACCATGAGCCATTGGGTTCGACAGTGCGTGCGCCGTTCAAAGTAGACTAACCCTTAGACGCCACGATGTCCTTGAACCTGATGGGAATGCCTTCCATCTGGCTCAGTGTCCGGTCGCCGACCACGCGATTGCCAGCGGCAGCGGCCGCATCTCGATGGACCTATACATCAGTGACTGAAAAGGCTTTCAAGGTGGGTACCATGGACCTGGGTTGCGGCAGGGGGAGTCGATAATGTCTTCCGGTGCAAATTCTCGAGGGGGAAGGCCCACAACAACTCAATTACGGTCGGCGATTTTAACGCAATTCACATTCCGGAAAATCTAGGAAAATCATTCGGCAGCTTCAATCAGGCCGCTGCCGGGATTGCGCCATTCTGTTAGCAATCTATCCCGCAAGGCCAAGGCGTCCCGACAATGTTGAGTTTTGACGTGACCAAAACCGGTAATCAATTGCGGCACGTTGGCCAGCCGAACGGCCAAGGACCTGTTGTCGATCTTTAAGCCTACGAGAATTTCTCCAACCATTTCCTCGTACTCTGCGATCAAACGCCGTTCCATCCGGCGCTCTTCGGTCCGACCAAAGATGTCGAAGCGCGTGCCCCGCAAGAACCGAAATCGGGCCATCCAGCCCATGGCTGTGGCCATCCAAGGTCCAAAATCTTGCTTCATGGGCTGGCCGGTTTCCACATTCCTCTTGCTCCAAATGGGAGGCGCCAAATGGAAGATCAGTTTGTAGTCGCCTTCGAATTGTTGCGTCAGTGCCTCATGGAACCGGCCGTCGCTGTACAGGCGGGCCACTTCATATTCGTCCTTATAGGCCATGAGCTTAAACAAGTTTCGGGCAACGGCAATTGCTAGATCTTGATGTCCTGGAGCGACCTCCTGTTCCTTAGCCTGCACCTCACTAACCAGTGCTGCATATCTTCGGGCAAGGCGTCGGCTCTGATAGGCGGTCAAATCCAATTTGCGTCTATCAACTAACGCCGGTAGGTCATCATCGTCGGGTACGGGTTGTTGATTGGGATTAGCATGGGCCTCCACCGCCTCCAAATCCACCGCGGCGCGGCGACCCCACAAGAATGCCGCTTTGTTCATGTTCACAGCGACGCCATTAATTTCTATAGCTTTTTCTATGGCCGCTGCGCTAACCGGTATCAGACCCTGTTGATATGCATGCCCCAGCATGAACAAATTTCCGCCAATAGCATCGCCTAAAAGGGCAGTGGCTAAACGTGTGGCGTTTAGGAATTTGGTTTTGCCAGGTCCCGCCTCCGCAGTGATGCGCATTTCAACATCATCGGACGGGAAGTCAAGGTTGGGGTCCAGGGCGAACTGTCCCGTAATAGCCTGGTGGTTGTTAACCAAGACATGGGTATGGCCAGGATCAATAGCGTTGAGCGCCAGTTCGCCGGCTGAAACAAGACTGTCACAACCCAGTATAAGGTTTGCACCACCACTAGATAGACGGGCTGATTGAATGTCACTCTGATGGCGGGCGATGCGCACGTGAGAAGTTACTGCACCACCTTTCTGTGCCATCCCGAACTGGTCGATCGTAGAATAGGCCTTGCCTTCCATATGGGCGGCGGTCGTCAATAGAGCCGAAATCGTCACGACGCCGGTGCCGCCAATGCCGGTGATCAGAATACCGCAGCTGTCGCCTTCAGATAATGGAACTTGGTTCGGTTCTGGCAGTAGACGCAACTTTGCAGGAGCGTCAGCGCTGGCTGGCACCCTGCGGGGAACGCCGCCCATGACAGAAACAAAACTGGGGCAAAATCCCTCAACACAGGAATAGTCCTTGTTACAGGATGATTGGTCAATTTTCCGCTTTACACCATGGTCTGTTTGCAACGGCAAAATAGATAGACAATTCGAGGTCTCGGAACAATCGCCGCAACCTTCACAAACCAAGTGGTTAATGAAGAGGCGCCGTGCTGGGTCTTCCATGTCACCACGTTTGCGCCGCCGACGTTTTTCTGCAGCGCAGGTTTGGTCATAGATCAAGACGGTTACGCCTTTGATGTCGCGCAACTCTCGCTGCACGCTGGCCAGGGACCTGCGGTGTTTAAATGTGGTGCCGGGCGCGAAATTCGCGTCGGCGGGGTATTTGTCGGGTTGATCACTGACGACCACAATTTTCTGAACACCTTCAGCATAAACTTGGCGTGATACGGCCATCGGCGTTAATTCACCATCGATGGGTTGGCCGCCGGTCATGGCGACAGCATCATTGTAGAGAATTTTGTAGGTGATATTGACCTTGGCGGCGATACAAGCGCGGATAGCCAACAGACCGGAATGAAAATACGTACCGTCACCCATGTTTTGGAAGACATGACCCGTTTTGGAGAATGGGAAATGCCCTATCCAGTTCGCGCCCTCGCCCCCCATATGGGTATGGGCATCGGTGTTTCGGTCCATATAGGTAGCCATGTAGTGACAACCGACCCCACCTTGCCCTCTACTGCCTTCCGGCAACTTGGTCGATGTGTTGTGTGGGCAGCCCGAACAGAAATAAGGCATGCGGGAAACAGCCAAATCTTGGCGTTGTGCTGCACGCCGGGCCTTAGCATCCAAGAATGCTAGACGGGCTGCAATCCTCTCACTAGTATGAATATGGGAGATGCGTCCGGCCAACACGCGGGCGATCTCCTCAGCTCCAAACTCACCGCAACCAGGCAGTATTTCATTGCCGTCTTGATCCATACGGCCCACCACGCGCGGACGCTGGCCATCGGGTAGATCATACAAGACGTCTCGGAGGCGCCCTTCCATGAAGCGGCGCTTTTCCTCCACCACGATGACTTCTTCGAGCCCTGCCGCGAAATCCCGTACGGCGACACCATCAAAGGGATAGGGCATACCCATTTGTAACATCACCAGGCCCATGTCTGCTGCCTGCGTGTCAGAAATACCTAATTCTATTAGAGCCTGGCGTACATCCAAGGCCGCTTTGCCACTAGATACGATGCCGATGCGAGGCCTGGGACTTCGCAATACGACGCGGTTCAAGCCATTGGTGCGGGCGAAAGCCAAGGCGGCAGGTAATTTGAATTTCCGCAATCGTGGTTCCTGTAAAAGCCAGCGGTCGCCGGCGCGGATGTGAACGCCGTCCTCCGGAAATACAAAATCCGGAAGGGTGATTTGCAAGCGGTGAGGATCCCCATCCACTGGCGCAGCAGCATCAACCGTATCAGCTAAAATCTTAAACCCGGTCCAAGCGCCGCTGAAACGGGACAATTCCCAACCGAGAAGGCCGAAATCTATGATTTCTTGTACCGAGGAGGGGTACAGCATAGGCATCTGCATGTCTGCGAACATGGTTTCGCAGGCGGCTGGTACGTCGGTGGATTTCATCGCATGATCGTCACCCACGACCACCAAGACCCCGCCATGTTTCGATGAACCGTGCATGTTGGCATGCCGCACCGCGTCGATGGATCGGTCGAGGCCAGGTCCCTTGCCGTACCACATAGCAAAAACGCCATCGTGAGTGCCGTCCCCGTACATAGCAGATTGTTGCGTCCCCAAACAGGCGGTCGCCGCAAGATCCTCATTAATGCCGGGGATGAAATGGAGCGCCTTTTCTGCTAGGAACCGATTAGCGCGCCACAACTCCTTGTCGATGTTATGCATCGGAGAGCCACGATAGCCCGAGATAAAACTGGCAGTATTCAATCCCGCCGCCTTGTCGCGCAAGTATTGCAGCATGGCGACGCGGACCAGAGCTTGGCTGCCTGTCAGATAGAGCCGGCCGGTCTGGCTCTGGTACTTGTCATCAAGGGAAAATGCAGAGAGAGTCATGACGTAACCTCAAATTAGCACCTGATAAATGTCTAACCTACAATAATCCACCCAGACGGACAAAATTGACAAGTGGCCATGCCTACGCCATTTCTCATTCATTAAGGGTCTATAACGTACGATCGAACGTGAATTAGGCCAAAATCACCAAGGTTTGGCCAGATTTCGAAAATTTAGGCTGATGAAATGCTACCGGTAGTTATATCACCTATGCACGAAGCGCGCGATCCTAGTCAGGTTTGGAGTTTGTCCTATCGGCGACTCGAAC